>NZ_JAIUMX010000079.1:0-16307 GCF_022565315.1 Cyclonatronum sp.
TCAATTTGTCAAAGAGCTGAATCAGGGTAATTTCCCTGACTATCAGGTCAAAATCTGGTCAAAACTGACCGATCCAAAAATGCTTAATGTTAATTAAAAACGTCAACCGTATTTAGGCATCTACAATGGTGAGGAGCGAATGTCCGCTGTCGGCGGTCGGCGGTTCCCTGTCTCCGTCCCCGTCTCCGGCCCGGGGTCCCGCGTCTGCGGTTCGCGGGCGGGGGCTCGTGCAAAAAGCCAAAGATTAATTTGTGAGTAAGATTATTGCTCACTAATTTGCTTACTTGTATGCATTCTCAACCAATAAACGAAACTATTATTTACAAACGGATTATTGTTACGGAATTAGTGGCGCGGTCAGGCTATATATACGCATTCAGAATCGGTGAGGGCTTTACAAATTGTAATGCTGTTACGTAAGTCTGATACGGCTCCGGTAATCGTTTGCGCCTTTTCAGGAGAGGGTTTTGCTGTGCCGGTGCAGCGGCCTTATGCTGCGGCTTCAGATTTCCTTACCGCAGGGCCATTCGGCCATAGCCGGTTTGTGTGCGGGCCGGCATACGGTAACGACGTGCTGCCTGAGTGCTTTGCGGAGTTTGCAGGCTTTGTATCCGGCTTTTACAGCATTTGCGGCTTTCTTCTGCACTTTCCTTCCCGGTTTTGGTTCTGGTTTTGGTTTTGGTTTGCTTTTCGGTTGCGGTACAATTGCATTTGAGTCCCTTAGGGCAGGCATGCTTGTGCCTTTATATTTTTATTGAAAGCTGGTTCCGTGAAGCCCGTTTATGGGACTCACGTTAGCGAAGCTGTATTTTATACTGGTGTAAGGTAAGCTCACGGATATTTTTAGCAGTCTGTGTTCAGCAGTCTGCAGTGCTTTTTTGCTTTTCCTTTTTTTAGACTGAGATTCTCAATTTTACAGATCGTATTCGGGTCGGAGTGGTTTGTTTTTTATCTGATCGATAATATACAGTTATGATGGTGTTAACAGCTTGAGCAATGCAGGACTGAAAAATACGGCAACCCGGGGCGGGGTTATTATGATGGGGGCGAAGGTCATTACCATCGTTTTGCACTTTGCCTTTACCTTTATTCTCGCAAGGTTGCTTACGCCCGAGGATTTCGGGATAGTAGCTATGGTTCTGGCGATTACGGTCTTTGCCGAAATTTTTAAGGATGCGGGCCTGTCGGCTGCGGCTATTCAGCGTAAAGATTTGTCTGATGATCAGCAGTCGAATCTGTTCTGGCTGAATTTTGCGGTCGGGCTTGTGCTAACCCTTATTGTGGCATCTCTTGCGCCGGCGATTGCCTGGTTTTACGACCGTACGGAGCTGATCGCGGTTACGCTGGCGCTTTCTCTGAGCTTTGTGATTACCGGTATAGCCGAACAGCACCGTACGCGGCTGCTGCGGGATATGCGCTTTGCCCCGAATGCGGTTGCGGGCGTGCTGGGGATGGCTGCGCGGCTGCTCGTAGCGGTTTACCTGGCTTCTCTGGGGTACGGGTACTGGGCCATCATCTGGGGGACACTTTCCGGTCTGCTGCTTACTTCTGTGATTATCGTACTGCAGTCGGAGGTTAAAATTATGCTGCCTAAACGCAATGTGGGCACCTTCGATTTTATCAGTTTCGGGGCAAGGGTGATGGTGTTTAACTGCGCCAATTTTTTCCATAAAAACCTGGATAACATACTGCTGGGCCGCTTTTTCGGTGCCGGTACTCTGGGGCACTATACTACCGCCTATACCCTTGCAATGTATCCGGTTTCGGCTATACGCTCAGCCCTGAATGTTGCCTTCCCCGTACTAAGTAAATTACAGGACGATCCGGATCAGTATAAACACTTTTTCCTGAATATCGTTAAGGTAATCTCCATCATATCTGTCATACCGCTGATGTTCGGTATCGTATGGGGAGATTTGCTGCTCACCCTGTTTCTTGGACCGGGCTGGGAGATGGCAACGAAGCTGTTTGTTATACTCTGCATCGCCGGACTTGTGCACCCCGCAGGGACCATGCGGGAGGTGCTGCTGCTTTCTCTGGGCAGGTCCAAAAAGTACGCGCGCTGGGGCATTTATAATGCGGCAGGCATGACGCTCGCCTTCGCAGCGGGCATATGGTGGGGGGCTTTCGGTATGGCATGGGCCTATGTGTTCGGAACCTATCTCATCCTGTATCCCTCCCTCAGGTATGTGCTGCAGGGAACCAATATTAAGCCGAAAGAATACCTTACGGCCATGTTTTCTTCGGTGCTGCTCACCCTGCCTGCCGTAGCGGCAAGCTTCGGACTGCACTATTTCCTGAGCGGGAAAACCTCCGATGTGCTGCTGCTCGCCCTCATTACCGCCACCTACAGCATTGCCGTACTGATTACCGTTTTTTCGGTAAGCAGCGAAAGAAAGCTGGTGATGTCTGTCGTGAACATGCTCCGGAAGAAAAGCACAGCCGCACTGAAATAGCATGCATAGCGGAATATTCTTACAAAATAAATCCCCAAACAAACAGCCTTTATAGCGGTCAGCTGAGGGGTGAAAACTGAACTAAACTAAATTAAACTGAACTGCGAAATTGAACGGACTGGTACAGAGAAAGGATGGTCACGAAAAGCGGCCGTAAACTGCGGGCATCCGCAAACCTGTATGCTGCGTTGAAGTATTGCGCTCAAAAAAAATATCTATGAGTAAGTTTTTATTTTTATGTGATTTCTACTATCCAAGACCGCTGCCTAACGGGGTGGTGCTTGATAAGGTTACAACTGAGCTGATCAAACGGGGGCATGAAGTGCACCTTATTGCCTATAGACAGCTGAATCAGGAAGCGGTTACGCGGTATAACGGTGTATTTGTGCACTATGTAGAAATGAGGCTTTTCTACATTCTGAAAACTTGGGGTGAGCAAAACATCAGAAAACTGAGCGGGGCGGTTTCGTTTTATACCGCAAAAGCCATCAATAAAATAACCAAGCTGTTCAACATCCGTCGTTTTCCGATGTCGTCGGCAGGATCGGTGGAGCGTTTTTATGCCAAAACGGAGGCCCTGCACCGGGAGCACGGCTTTGATGCCGTGATCGCCCTGTTTAATCCGGAGGATACGCTCTTCGCTGTTATGAAATTCAAACAGAAGTATCCGCAGGTGAGTACCGGGGCCTACATTCTGGATTCCCTGATTTTCCTTGCCGGCAAAAAGAAGCTGCCGGCATTTCTGCGCGAGAGCATGAGCTGGAAATTTGAGCAGTCGGTGTATGAAAGCTTCGACAGGGTTTATAATATGGAAACACACAGGGTGCATCATGTGTACGAAAAATATGCGCCCTACAGGGATAAGATGGTATTTCTGGATACGCCTCTGTTTATACCGAGAGAAATCGTACTGACCCATCAGCTGTATGATGCTGACAAAACGAATATCGTTTACATGGGTACGCTGTTCAAAAGCTTCCGGAATCCGGAATATGTGTACAAGGTTTTCAGGGGCCTGAATGAAAACAACGACTCGGTTCTGCATTTTTATACCCGCGGCGACTGCGAGCGCATGCTGCTGAGGTACGAAAAAGAGATGCCCGGGGCAGTTGTGCGGGAGGGATATGTTTCCAATAGTGAGATTGAAAATATATATGCAAATGCAGATTTTCTGATCAATATCGGTGTTAACAATTCTACCAATATTTCAAGCAAAATATTTGACTATATGTCAACCGGTAAGCCTGTCATCCATTTTTATTATTTTGACGATGATGTGAACAATGCTTATCTCGAAAAGTATCCCTCTGCCATACTGATCAAAATGGACGAAGCACTGCTTTCTGAAAATATCGCAAGGCTTAAGAAATTTGTTGCGGAAAAAAAAGGTGTACAGCCGGATATATCACACCTGAACGACAGTTTTGAAAAGAATAAACCTGAATTCACTGCTGCTCAGTTTGAATCTCTGATACATTAACCAATCAATCAATTACAAAGGTAGATATTGTTATGAATATGTTTAAAGATAAAACATTGCTTATAACAGGAGGAACGGGTAGTTTTGGGAATGCGGTGCTCAAACGGTTTCTGAAAACGGATATTGGGGAGATCCGTATTTTCTCACGGGATGAAAAAAAACAGGATGAGATGCGTCAGCGGTTTAATTCAGAGAAGCTGCGGTTTCATATCGGGGATGTAAGAGAGCCGGGCAGTATTAATGATGCGATGTATGGAGTTAACTATGTGTTTCACAGTGCAGCCCTGAAGCAGGTGCCTTCCTGCGAGTTTTTTCCGATGGAAGCAGTAAAAACCAATATTGTGGGCACAGATAATGTGCTGAACGCGGCAATACGCTCGGGTGTGAGCAAGGTTATCTGCCTTTCAACCGATAAGGCTGCTTACCCGGTTAATGCGATGGGTATTTCAAAGGCGATGATGGAAAAGGTTGTGATTGCCAAATCGCGTATGGTGCATTCAGATAAAACCCTCATCTGTGCAACACGTTACGGAAACGTGATGTACTCAAGGGGATCGGTTATTCCGCTTTTTGTGCATCAGATTAAGAGCGGGCAAAAAATTACGGTAACCGATCCGATGATGACCCGCTTTATTATGAGTCTTGATGATGCGGTTGATCTTGTGCTGTACGCCTTCAGCAATGCAGAGCCCGGCGACATCATGGTTCAGAAGTCGCATTCGTGCTATGTGGGGGATCTTGCGCAGGCGGTGAAAGAGCTGTTTAATTCCGATTGTGAGATTGAAAACATAGGGGTGCGGCACGGTGAAAAAATGTTCGAAGTGCTGCTTACCAAAGAAGAAGCCTACAGAGCGGTTGATATGGGGGATTTCTACAGGGTGCCCTCAGACAACAGGGACCTGAACTACGCGAAGTATTTTGAAGAAGGCTGCAAAGGTATCAGCGTGGCTGAGGAGTACAACTCCAACAATACCAAAATTTTGAATGTTGCTGAAATTAAGGAAAGACTGCTCGGTCTGGATGAAATACAAGAAGAACTTCTAAAGTATAAGGCATGAATATTCTGATAACTGGCTATACCGGCTTTATTGGCCGTAATCTGGCTGAGCGCCTGCTTCTGAACAGTACGCACAAGCTTTTGCTTGCGGGCCGTAATACACCTGAAGCGGAGTTGACCGGCTATCTTGCAGAATGCGATTTTGTCTTTCACCTTGCGGCTGTTCACCGCCCTGATGATGAGGCTGCATTTGAGCAGGTTAATGTTCAGTATTTCGGCAGGCTGCTGCACATCCTGCGGGAAAAAGGGAACAGCTGCCCGGTTTTGCTGACTTCCTCGGTTCAGGCGGGTCCCGGTACAGCCTACGGCAGAAGCAAGCTTGCAGCAGAGGCCTTGCTCGAAGCGCACTGCGGGCTTACGGGTGCTGCGGGCCTCGTGTACCGGCTCACCAATACCTTCGGCAGGTATGCCCGTCCGAATGCACATTCGGTAGTGGCAACCTTCTGCTACAAATCAAGCCGGAATCTGCCCGTTACCGTGCATAAGCGTGAAGCCGAGCTCAGGCTGCTTTATATTGATGATGTGATTGATGATTTTGCCGCACATGCCGGCATACCGGCTGAGGCAGGATTCCGTTTTTATGCGCTTCCTGACGATAAAACGGCTGTGATAACGGTCGGATATCTCGCAGATAAAATCCTGCATTTCAATGACGCCCTCACACAGAGGCGGGCGCCGGAGCTTGCGAATGCATTTGAACGAAGGCTGTACGCAACCTTCCTCAGCTATGTATAGACTCCTGCATCCGAACCGGTAAAATGAAAATAAAAGTACTGCACGTCATTAAGGCAAGCGGCAGGGGCGGGGCAGAGGTGCTGCTTCGGGAGGGGTACCGCTTAGCTGATAAAAACCGCTTTGAACTGCATTACCTGCAACTGAGCCCCGAACCCCGCGAAATATTTGATGATATGCGGGAGATGGGGGCGTACACAAGTGTGCCTGAGCACGGGGCGCAGCATATAGGGGCGGCCGTTTCTTCCATCAGAACGTATGTGCGCACGCACGCTATTGATATTGTGCACGGACATCTGCCGGTTTCGGGCTCGCTTGCCCGCATCGCCTGCCTCGGGCTGCCGGTTAAGGTGGTGTACACCGAGCATAACCTGAGCAACCGCTACAAGCTGCCTACGCGAATACTCAACGATCTGAGCTGGTGGGCGCAGGATGCCGTAATTGCCATATCGGACACCGTTGAACACATCTCTGCCCGCAAGTTCCCGAAGAAAGTGGTGCACAAGGTCTATAACGGGGTTGATGAAGATAAATTCACCCTCCCCGGGTCTCAGAGAGAAGCTTTCAGGGAGGAGCTCGGCTATACCGCCTCCGATTTTATCATAGGTACGGTAAGTTCTCTTCGCAGAAGCGATCAGAAGCGCATCGATATCTGGCTCAGGGCCTGCCGTAAGCTGTACGATCAGAACAGCCGTTTCCGCTTTATTCTGGTTGGTGACGGTGAGCTGAGGCCTGAATATGAGCAGATGGCTGCATCGCTTGGCCTTGCGGATGTGGTTCACTTCGCCGGTAAGGTGCGAGCGGCAGAGCAGTACTATCAGATTTTTGATCTGTTTATGTTTTCGTCTTCCTATGAGGGGTTCGGTATTGTGATGATTGAGGCCTTTGCTGCGGGAGTACCTGTAGTGGCCTTTAATGCCGAGGGTATCCGGACCATAGTAAAACACGGCTATAACGGCTGGCTTGCAGCGTTTGACGGGGTGCCGGAAGACAATCTGGCTGAAATAGTGATGTCGGTTTACAACAAGCCGAATCAGCAGATCAAAGAAAACGCTGCGAATGATGTACGCACAACCTACTCAATGGCGGCCAATCAGAAGAAGCTTGAGGAAGTTTATCTGAGACTGCTTTAGCAGCTTTCAGCCTGAAAGCCAGCGGTAGCGGCAGCAAAGCAGGCGTTCTTTCAGGCCTGCAATCAGGGCACTGATACCGGCCCTGGCGCCACGCATCTGTTTCCCGAACAGTCCTGATCTGAAACGCACACGCAGCTGCTGCCGGGAGGCGCAACCGCAGTGAAAAACAGAATTGTAAAAAAGAATTGATTCAATATTTTTATTCGTAACTTTGGCGGGGAGATATTCAGGTTTAATCGAAAAAGAACCCGCATTTACACACGTACACGTACACCTAAACGTACATGAAAACAAAAACGCTAAAAAACCGCTGAAGGCCTGCGTTTCCGAACCTGAAAAAAGACGGTCTCATCAAAGCCTGTTCATGGAGAAAACAGAAGGCCGTGATATCGTAACATCTTTCCGCTGTCCGCAGCTGCCGCTGAGCAGCAAATGAACTTAGCCGTTTTTTACCGGTACCCCCGTTTACCGTATTCCCCTCAGAAAAAACCATTACCCCTTGCCTGACAGGCCCTTTTTAAGATGCCTGCGTATGCTGATCTGAAATTACGCTATGACTGCCTATTCCGCGCATTAGTACTCCGCCGGGCTTAAGCAGCCAATGCAAAGAACCCCAAAAAGCTGTATGATTAATGATTGAAATATACCTGATGATATTAGTGGTGATCTCACTAATCGTCTTCAAGCTGAAAGCCGGTAAAGACCGTAGGCTGTTTAACATCATTCTGCTTGCCTTCGGACTGAGGCTGTTCGTTCTCATCTTTGAGTTTTACATCTATCCGGGTCTGCCGTATCTCACGGCTCCTGATTCGGAGCGTTTCCATGAAAACGGCATTGAATATGCGCAGTATCCGCTGTCGTATCTGCTGTTTCCACCCTATCCTTCGGGTTCTGAGCTGTACTCCTACTGGCTGGGTATTGTGTACGCCCTGCTGGGCTTTGAAAGCGATCTGCTGGCGCGGGCGGTGAATGTCTTTTTGGGGGTGTTAACCATTTTTAATGTGTATCAAATCAATCAGATTCTCTGGGGACGAACCATTGCGCTTCAGAACACCCTGCTGATGGCCATTTTTCCGCTGCTGGTAATCTATTCGCAGGATCTGTTGCGGGAGTCGTTTGTGGTTTATTTCCTCTCGCTGGGCATACGGCATTACTGCAGTTGGTACCGTAACTCAAACTGGGTGAATCTGGTACTGGCGGTTACCGCCATTGTACTCAGCGCCGCCTTTCACGTCGGGGCCTTGCTGAGCCTGGTAGCCATCGGTCTGTATAATTTCTGGTATGCTATCCGGCAGATTATGAGCGGGCAGTTTGTCGGGCTTATTAAATCGATTGTGGCGATTCTGGTTATCGGTCTTGGACTTGCGTATATCAATGCTACTGGCTGGGGACTCTCAGACCTGGGCGGTGAGGGTGCCCTGCAGGAATTCGGGGTTGAAGAGCTGATTGAAAGGCGCGGCTCGGGCTCTGCAATCGAAGGCCGGGCTACCTACCTTCAGGGCCTTACCGCTACCACACCTACCGATGTAATCCTTCAGACCCCCATCCGCCTGGTGTATTTTGCCCTTGCACCTTTCCCCTGGATGATCAGATCAGCATGGGATCTTGTCGGGCTTTTTGATTCCCTGCTCTACTTCCTCATCATTCTGGGCATTTTCAGATCATGGAAGGTGATTAAACGTGACCCGCTGAAGGTGATTCTGGTTCTGATGATTATCGCTATGGCCCTCACCTTTACCTGGGGGGTAACCAATTACGGTACCGGTATGCGGCACCGGGCGAAAATTGTGATTCTTGCCATAAGTCTTGCCCCGCATTTGTGGCCGATCCGGAAACTGTACTATAACCGCTACATCAAAAAATACGAGGTGAAGCTTAAACGGATTAAGGTTGCAGATTAGGTGCCCCAATCAGGCTTCTTCATCTCCACCTCAACCCGCGCTCGTATTTCAACACAATTCAACCAAACAGCTGTAGAAGCCGTGCTTGCAGGCCCGGGGTTCTGCGTTCTGTAAGCGCCCTCTCAACGGCGTTAAGCCATAAGCCTTAAGCCCTCCGAATCCTGAAAAAGAAAATCTTATTTATTGCCGGAAACTGCCGCTCCCTGATTGCCAACCGGGGCGACCTCATTCAGGAGATGAAGCGGCGGGGTCATGAGGTTTCGGCCCTTGTGCCGGCCTATGATTTTATGCCGGAAATCGAAGTCCTCGGCATTCCGTACCGGAAAATTAGCATGAGCCGCTCGAGCATAAACCCCATTCAGGAGCTGCAGAGCCGGCGGGAGCTAAGGCGCGTGATTGCGGAGCTGCAGCCTGACCTTGTTTTTGCCTACACCATCAAGCCGGTTGTTCAGGGGGTGTCTGCAGCCCGCAAGGCCGGGGTACCGAAGGTGTTTGCCATGATAACCGGTATGGGTTACCTCTTCACCGGGGAAAGCCTCAGGCAGCGGCTGCTGCGGCAGCTTGCCGTGCGCATGTACAAAGCCGCGCTGAAGCAGTGCGACGGCATCTTTTTCCAGAACCCCGACGACATCAGCCTGTTCTGCGAACTGGGTATCGTTGCATCCGGGAGTCCGGTGCACATGACCAACGGCTCCGGCGTGAGCCTGAGCAGCTTCCCCCGCAGGCCGCTGCCCGGGGAGGCTACGGGTGAGGTTGAGGGTGAGGCTTACCGTCGGGGATCTGAAGTGCAAAGGGAAGGCGGGCGGGTGCTGACCTTTCTGATGATTGCCCGGCTGCTGCAGGATAAAGGGGTTGCAGAGTTTGTGGAAGCAGCACGGATGCTGAAGGCAACCTACGGGGAGCGGGTCCGGTTTCAGGTAGCAGGCCCCTACGACCCCAACCTGCCGCATGCGGTGAGCCGTGAGCAGTACGACAGCTGGCTGCAATCTGCGGAAGTACACTTTGCAGGCCATCAGGCCGATGTGCTGCCCTGGCTTGCCGGCTGCGATGTGTACGTGCTGCCCTCCTACCGGGAAGGCACCCCGCGCTCGGTACTGGAAGCCATGGCAACCGGCCGGCCCATCATCACAACTGACGCCCCCGGTTGCCGCGAAACCGTACAGCACGGCCGCAATGGCTACCTCATCCCCCCCCGAAGTACCCAACCCCTGGCCGACGCCATGAAACGCTTCCTCGAAAACCCAGCCCTCATTGCACAAATGGGCGAAGAAAGCTACCGCATGGTTCAGGAAAAATATGAAGTCGGCAAGGTGAATGCAGGCATTTTAGAAGTAATGGGGCTGGATTGATTGGCTGTTGGCTTCGCCGACCGGGGACGGCTTTTGGCTTTTGGCTTTTGGCTGTTAGCTGTTAGCTGTTGGCTGTTAGCTGTTAGCTGTTGGCTGTTAGCTTTTGGCTGTTGCCGGATGTATAGGTTCACGCCATCAACCCCTAAACCACCCTGAAACAAAAAGCCCCTCTCCTGAAGACAATGTCCGTAAGGCCTGGTGGTATTTTCAGGAGAGGGGTTGGGGTGAGGTCTAATCGAGAAGCCTTCAGGATGGCGGTGGCGGGGCTCCGCCGACCGGGGACTGCGGACGGGGGACCGCAGATTGTTGCTCCGAGGCCTGAATGACGAGATCCTTCGACTCCGTCACCGCTGCGCTGCGGCTACGCTCAGGATGATAATGCTGATTTATAATAACCCGGCGCGGCAGGCCGCGATGATGGCACGCGGATTTTCCGGATTGGGCGGGATTTTCGCGGATTGTTCAAATGTAATGAGGCCAAATTTCCCGTAGGGAAACCACATGGGTAGAAAAAAAAGTGGTTCACGCCCCAACCCCTAAACTACCCCAAACAAAAAGCCCCTCTCCTGAAGACAATGTCCGTAAGGCCTGGTGGTATTTTCAGGAGAGGGGTTGGGGTGAGGTCTAATCGAGGAGCGTTCAGGATGCCGGTGAAGACGCTTCGCGGCCCGCCGTCTGCCGTCTGCGGTCTAAGCTTACCGCTTACCGCTTACCGCCTTCCGCGCTGTTGTGCTATCCTTTCTTACACACATATTACATTGAAAAAACGTGTTCATTAAACGCTTAACCGATATCACCATTTCTTTACTGCTGCTGTTGCCGGCTTTGCCTGTGATGGTGGTGGTTGCTGTGCTGATTAAGCTGGATTCGCGGGGACCGGTTTTGTTCCGGCAGCAGCGGATCGGGCAGGGCAGGCGGCCTTTTGAGATTTATAAGTTTCGCACGATGACGCACCGCGATGCGGCGGCTATAGATCAGCATGCGGAGAAGGTGATTGAGGGCAATGATGATGTGCGGATAACCCGCATGGGGCGGCTGCTTCGGGTTACGAGTCTGGATGAGCTGCCGCAGCTGCTTAATATTCTGAAAGGGGAGATGAGTCTGATCGGGCCCCGGCCGGTGCTGCCGGAGCAGCTGGCCGTTGTGCCGCCCTGGCTTCAGGACCGCTTCGCAGTGAAGCCGGGCGTTACGGGCCTGGCACAGGTGAAGGGCAGGCGCAGCCTGAGCTGGGAACAGCAGCTGTGTTTTGATAAAATTTATGCCGGGAGTGCCGGAATTTTGTCAGATTTGAAAATTCTCGCCGAAACGGTTATGGTCGTACTCACCGGTAAGGGGATTTACGGGGAAGCCGGGAAAAACTGGCGGGCTTACCGGGGTATGAAAGATGCTGAATGGGAAAGTTATCTGTATGATTTTAAAGAAGTTGATGCGGATAAAATTTTGCACGGATCCGACATAAATACGTAAGTTTAAGCACGGTATTGAGCCTGTAAAGGTAGTTGTTCTGCAGCCTGATACACCTGAAAAAACATCTTTTATTCTTAATTTATTTAGCTATTTTTTAAGCGGCATTTGTAACGAAAAAAAAATATGACTGCGTAGCGGATATCATCTTGTGTAAGCTTCTGAATGACAGCTATTTACCTCATGCGTTAAAGGGTTCGGCAGGTCTTTCACATGCTCCGTAAGCCTGCAAACGGGTGTCAATATTTATTTTCTCATCTACGAAATTCACCTGCTCAAACGGACTGATTCCTCCTAACAGGTACGCAGCCAACAACTTACTTCATTACATATTTTTTTGAATACTTCTATAAATGTATTGCACTTACCCGCGAATAAGTAAAATGGTAAACCGCTCAAGATGATTTTTAAATACATAACCAATAAACCCGAACTGGCTAAATTCGCTGTAGGTTGTGGGGTAAACCGCATTTTTATCGATATGGAGCATATCGGTAAAGACCGGCGGCAGGGGCACCTGAATGCGCATCGGGCAACACATACCACAGAGGATGTGCTCCATATCCGTGCAGCTATACCTCACACAGAACTCATGGTGCGTGTGAACCCTGTTTACGAGGGTACCGAAACCGAAGTGAACGGCGCCATAAACGCCGGTGCTGATGTTATTATGCTGCCCATGTTCACAACGGCTGAAGAAGTGAAGTATGTTGCAGAGCTGATTAACGGCCGTGCACGTTTTTGTCCGCTGCTGGAAACCCCTCAGGCCCTGGTACGACTGGATGATATCCTGGCAGCTACCGACGCGATAGATGAAATGCACATCGGCCTGAACGACCTGCATCTCGGGATGGGGCTCAGCTTTATGTTTGAAGTGCTCACCGGCGGTCTCGTAGCCTTTGCCGCTGATAAAATAAGGGAAAAAGGTATTCGCTTCGGATTTGGCGGCATTGCCCGCCTCGGTCAGGGCGCCGTTGCCGCAGAGCTGATTCTGGGTGAACATGTGCGCCTCGGCTCTGAAATGGTTATTCTCTCACGCACCTTTCACAAAAACTCCGAATATGTGCAGGAGCTTGTGCAAAAGGTGAACATGAAGGAAGAAATCGACAAACTCAACGATTGCCTCGAATACTTCCGAAAAGCCCCCGCATCTGTTCTGCTCGAAAATAAAAATCAGCTGGCACAGGCGGTACGTCAGCAGGCAGAAGCAAGTGAACGGGTGAAGCAGGTATAATTGATTTGGGAATGAACGCGGGCGTGGATTTCTTTGCCCCCAAGCGTCATCCCGCGGAGTGGCTTCGCGGATCGGAGACGGCTGTTAGCTGTTAGCTGTTAGCTTTTGGCAATTAGCTATTGGCTATGGTGGGCGGAGCTTCGCGGACCGGGGACGGCGGACGGCCGACCGCGGGCTGTGGCTGGCGGTTCACGCTCCCAAATCCTAAACTACCCCCAAACAAAAAGCCCCTCTCCTGAAGATAATGTTCGTAAGCCTTCGTGGCCTTTTCAGGAGAGGGGTTGGGGTGAGGTCTAAACGAGGAGCGTTCAGGATGCCGTTTTCCGGTACGGTGGTGGGGACGGCTTTTAGCATTTGGCATTTAGCATTTGGCTATGGTGAGTAGCCAATGTCTGCGGTCCGTTGTCTGCGGTCTGCCGTCCCCGGTCCCCGATCCGCCGTGTGCGTGCCGCTGCTTGCGGGCCCATAAAACCATTATTTTAGCTTACTTTCCTTACCTTTCCTTTCGCTTTGATGTTTAATGCTTTATTTCTGCAGAAGGCGGAGCTTTTGGGTGATCAGTTGCCGGAGCTTGAGGGCTTGTTTGAGGCGTTTTTGCCGGAGTACCGGCCTTTTTATGCCGGGAAGCCTGAGGATGTTGCTGTTGGGGCTTCTTTTGATTTGATCATTACGTCCTTTCTGCCTTTTTTGCCGGAAGTGCTTGCGCGGGTAAAGAAGCCGGGACATCTTCATTTTACGGGTTCGGGTACGGACCGTTTGCCGGAGCTTGCAGCGCTGGCTGATCTTAGCGGGGTGCGGATTACCGCTTCACCCGGTGTGAATGCGGTGAGCATTGCCGAGCATGCGGCGGCCTGCATCCTTTCCTTCGCCAAAAACCTGCATCTGTACCGCGATCAGCAGCAGCAGGGCATATGGAAACGCTACTGGCATCAGGAAGTGCGGGGTCAGCAGCTGTGCATCATCGGCATGGGTGAAATCGGCCGGGCGGTAGCGAAACGCTGCCGGGCCCTTGAAATGCGGGTTACGGGCTGTGTCCGCCGCCTGAAAGCCTGCCCCGAAGCTGATGAGCTCATCCTCACCGCGCAGCTGCCGGAAGCCCTTCCGACCTTCGATTATATCATCCTCTGTTTGCCCCTCAACGCGGAAACGCGCGGCTTTTTCGGGCAGGACTTCATCGCGCGCATGAAACCCGGCAGCGTGCTCATTAATGTTGCAAGGGGAGGGCTGCTTGATGAAACAGCTCTGCTTGCGGCCCTGCAGCAGGGGCAGCTGAAAGGCGCGGCCCTCGATGTGTTTGAAGAAGAACCCCTGCGCCCCGAACACCCTTTCTGGAAAACCCCAAACCTTCTGCTTACTCCTCACGTTGCAGGTACAACGCAGCATTACCTGCGCAATATGTTTGAAATTCTTGCCCGACAACTGAAAGCTTGATACCGAAAACCATACCTATACCAACGCCAACGCCTTCAGCCTTACCGTACTACACCCGCATCATAACAGACACCATCCGGTTGCTGTTTGATCAGCACTTCGGGAAGTCAGTCTTTCCGCAGTCCGGGTCGGAATCAGGCTCAGGAACAGGCTCCGCCACAGTTTCAGATTCAGCGGTACAGCTGAGGCTTTTGGAAGCAGACTACGAGCTGATTCATGATCTGTTCATCAAGAACGGTACGGCAGGTCTGTTCAGCAATGCCCTGGAATCGGGCCTGCTGGAACTGCAAGGAGATGAGCACCTACAGCAGCGCTTCCGCACTGACCTCACATATTTCGCCAATTTTGCCCGTTTCAGGGAGCTGCGCACCAATGAAGTCCTTGTGCGGCTGGAGCAGATCCTGCAGGAGAAGGGTTTTCCGTATGTGATTCTGAAGGGACTCGCCATAAAAGAGGCCGCCCTGTATCCCGAAGCCTGGCTACGCATGAGCTCCGATATCGATTTGCTGATCGAAAAGAAGCGGGTGTATGAAGTCGCCTTTGCACTGCTCGATAACGGTTTTCAGCTCTCCCTCAACAAAATGTTCAACCTGCTGGACTATAGCTGGCAGCGCAATGCGGAAGGATTTGTTTTTTTAAGGGATAAGGTCGGGGTTGAGGTGCATCACTCCCTGCATGAAAACTCCTTCCTGAAGTGGGAGGATGAACAGATCTGGAACCCCCGGCTGCATTCCGCTGCCCGAAAGCAGGGTTGCCGGCATGTGTTCGGGCTGGAAATGCTGCTGATACACCTGCTAACGCATTATTTCAAGCACATACACGCCATGCAGGAAAGCAGCAACCCGGCAGGGCATAAGTTTATCTGGATTGTAGATCTCTACGCCATCCTCCGCAGCGAACAGCAGCCGGTTGACTGGCAGCTGCTGAAGGAACATGCAACGGGAGTACTGAACTGCTACGAAGTCTGCCTGTTCGTGCTCGATGCAGCCCTGCACTTCTTCCCCGAACTCTGGGGCTGCATCCCGCAGGAAATACAGACAGACCTGGCCGCTGAGCGGGAAAGGAATCAGCAGCGCTACGGCATCAGCGCCGCGGACTATGCACACCTCATACGCCCCAACGCATCGGAAAGTGCAGCCATAGCGCGCAAAATGAAGCTGCACCCCATGAAAAAATGGAGCCGCATACAGCGCGCCCTCTACAAATACACCATTCTCTTCCCACCCGTAAAAACCCTTCAGGTACACTACAACTACCGCGGCACCCTAAAACTCCCGCTCTGCTACCTCAGGCACGTGCTTGGTATGCTGAGACAGAGAATTCGGAAGGCTTGATTGGGGTTTGGCGGTTGGATTTGCGGAACGGGGAGGGCTTTTGGCTATTAGCTTTTAGCAATTAGCAATTAGCAATTAGCTATTGGCTATTGGCAATGGTAGTGGGGTGGCTTCGCCGACCGGGACCGGGGGGTTGTGGCTCCGAGGCCTGAATGACGAGATCCTTCGACTCCGCCTCCGCTGCGCTGCGGCTCCGCTCAGGACGACAATGCTGATTTTTAATAACCCGGCGCGGCCTGCCGCGCCGTTTGCATTTCCTCCTCCCAACCCGTCATCCCGGAAAGCGTGCGGTTTTGGAAGTGTGGGATTAGGCAAAATGCAGCTCGCACGCTTATCCGGGACCTTCCAGCGCATTCACGCCGCCATGCCGGTAGTGGGTTTGGGGTGGCTTCGCCGACCGGGGACGGCTGTTAGCTGTTAGCTGTTAGCTTTTGGCAATTAGCTATTGGCAATTAGCTATTGGCTATGGTGGGCGGAGCTTCGCCGACCGGAGACGGCGGACGGCCGACCGCGGGCTGTGGCTGGCGGTTCACGCCCCCAAATCCTAAACTACCCCCAAACAAAAAGCCCCTCTCCTGAAGATAATGTTCGTAAGGCTTCGTGGCCTTTTCAGGAGAGGGGTTGGGGTGAGGTCTAAACGAGGAGCGTTCAGGATGCCGTTTTCCGGCAAGGTGAGCGGGAAAATTGTACCGGCTTTTGTACCCTTCTATTATATTGCGGCAGGTCTTAGCTGGAA
>NZ_JAIUMX010000080.1:0-16294 GCF_022565315.1 Cyclonatronum sp.
TCACCGAACAGGTTGGTGGTTACAATAATGTCGAACTGCTGCGGACGCATTACAAGCTGCATTGCCATGTTGTCGATAATCATATCACCAAAGTCAACTTTTGGGTACTCTTTGGCAATTTCGTAACCGATTTTCAGGAAAAGGCCGGTCGATTCTTTCAGGATGTTCGCTTTGTGGCCCAGGGTTACTTTTCTCAAGCCGTACTTGGTCGCGTATTCACAGGCGGCACGGATGATGCGCTCGCTTGCTTTGCGGGTAATAAGCCCGATCAGCTCTACGTGATCGGCGTCGATTACGCGCTCATGCCCGATGTAAAGGCCCTGCGTGTTTTCGCGGAAGGTTACGATGTCAACATCAGGGTAGGCGGTCTGAACGCCGGGCAGTGATTTCACCGGGCGCACATTGGCGTACAGATCGAGGGTCTGCCGCAGGGTAACGTTTGCTGAACGGAAACCTTTGCCGACCGGCGTTGTGAGGGGCGCCTTGAGGGCAATTTTGTGCTCTTTGATGAGGTTCAGCGTTTCTTCGGGCAGCGGGTTTCCGGTTTCCTCAAAAGCCCGGAGGCCGGCAGGTGCTTCAATCCAGTTGATGGGTACACCGGCTTCTTTAAATATTGTTTGAACGGAAGCCGTGATTTCCGGTCCGATTCCGTCTCCGGTAATTAGCACTACATTTTGACTCATAAATAATAACAGGTTAAGATTTAGGTTGATATTTTTAGCTGATGCCGGTTCAGACAATTTTTAAAATTATATGGTCAGGTTTGTGTAAATCCTGAACGGGATTTCTGAACAAGCGCCCTTAAGGGCGTTTCGGCAGGCAACAGCATTAACTTGATGTACTCTTAGCGATGAAGCCGGCCGAAGGAGAAAAATTTCATAAGCAGGCACCCTCCCTCATCCTTTAAAATAAGTTCCTGAAAAGCCCGAAGATGTGAGAACGTAAACCTGCAGGCACTTAAGGCAAAGTCGGTTACAGACGGAGCGGAATTTGCTTATCTGCCTAAAATAAGGAAAAAAGACGCCAAAATTGGAACCGCTTTCAAGCTTGTAGCTGATTTAGCAGGCCTTTCACTTATAAAAGGAATCCCTGAAGGCAAAGCTGACCGGTGCCGATCTGATCTTAAACCGGTACAGGCCGGCTAAAAGCCCGAGGCCGTATCCGCTAAGTTGCACAAATACCGACACGAACGATAGCAGGCTCACACGCAGGCTCCTCGTGGTGAGCATGGCGTGGAAAAGCAGGCCGGAAACGAACACCATGAATGCAAAGAAAGCCGGCGGAAAAGCGATGATGAGTACGGGTAATGCCATCAGCCCGAAAACAAAAAAAGAGGGCAGCAGGTGAACCAGCTTCATCGTGCCGGGGTGGCGCTTTTCCAGCACAACCCGCGCCATACCCGAATTAAAAACCTGCCTGAAAAAAGCCCGGAAACTTGTCCGCCTGCGGTGGTAAACCGCAAGACCGGGAACGAGGGCCGATCTGCCGCCAGCGGCTATGAGGCGCATGCTCAGGTCAAGGTCTTCACCGAAGCGCAGCGCTTCAAATCCACCCGCCTCCCGGAAAGCCGAAGCACGGACTCCCATGTTGTACGAGCGCGGATAAAAGCGGTCGAGCGCCTTTTTTCCGCCCCGAATGCCGCCGGTAGTAAGGGGCGAGGTCATGGCGTAATTGATCGCTTTTTGGATGAGGGTGAAGTCATCCCGATCGGTGTCAGGCCCCCCGAACAGCCACAGCCCTTCGTCTGCTGCGCTGAGGTAAGCCCGAAGCCTGCCCAAAAAGCCGGCAGGAAGCTCGCAGTCGCTGTCAAGAAACAGTAGCCAGCTTCCCGAGGCCTCCGCTGCGCCGGTGTTTCGTGCCGGACCCGGCCCTGCATTCTCCTGCCGGATGATTTTCAGCCACGGCTTGCTCAGGTCCCGGGTTTCGGTTTCTTCGGCGAGCGGGGGCTCGGAGCCGTCATCAACCAGAATAACCTCAAACCAGGTTTCTTCACCGGCTGTATTAGAGGAAATGCTGCCGAGCAGGCTGCGCACTTCAGCAGCCCGGTTATAAACCGGAATGATGAGGGATACCAGAATCCCGTTTTCAGGGGTCGTTACAGCATTTTTTTGCATGTCGGAAAAGATTACCGGCCTTGGGGCGGCTTTGCGGAACTTGAATTTAGGGAATAAGGCTAATACTGTTATTTTTACGCCGTTAACCGAAAGCGGCTTTTGCGGGCGCGGCATTACGAATTCGTACGTTCAAAGAACGCTCATTTATGCAGATTAATCAAAATTCAAATATCAGACCATATTCGATGAAAAATCAAAATATGTCTTCTCACCGCCGATACATTACTTTTTATGCGCTTGCGCTGCTTATGCTTTTCTTTTGGGGGGATGTGCGCCTTGCCCAAAGCCAGAGCATAGAGGTGAGTCCGCTGCTACGTGCGAATGCCGTCCAAACGGCAAGTTTTGCCAACGAATGGAACCTGAGCCTCGAAAACGGCCGGTTCCAAAGCACCTCACCCGATTTTTCTGCCGATGGTGTGGTCGATTTCGACGTTTCACCCGATAACCGGCATGTGGCCATTCTCCGGAACAGCACGGCTGCCGGGGCAGGGTTTGTGATCGAAATCATCAATCGTGAGGGTATCACCGTTGCCCGGCACGAGGGCATCACCGATGTTGACCCGGCCGACCCCTCATTAAAGCTCTACCTGCTTGCCGGAGGCACCGTTGTGCTGCGGGATAATATTGTGACCTTTTCCATTTTTACGCACAGCCGCGGTTTTGTGGATCGCGTTTCTAATTCATCCGGCAGCCCGGATGGCGAAACCATGTCGCGCCTCATCAGCAGTGCCGACGGCACGCAGGTTTTTGTGTACAACCCCCGCATTATCCGGCAGCAGGGCTTTTCCAGCCGGCTGAGCCGCCTCAATATTGAGGATGCGGCTATCGAAAATCTTTTTGTGGATGGCAGCCGGGAGATTCTTAACCTTACGGCTTCAAACGACGGCGCTTTTGTGTACGTGCTGCTTGGCGACCCGCAGAATAATGTGGAGCTGATCAAGCTCGCCGACGACGGCACTCAGCTGGCTTCAATCAGCGCTGAAAATGCCGGCTCAGGGGCTTATGTGCAGCCTGAAGAGGGAACCGTAACGTTTTTCAATCAGAGCAATGCGCAGGTGTACAGCATTGATTCGGGTGAGCGGCTTGCGAATGCCTTTTTCCGGCAGCAAAATATTGTGTTTGCCTACTATGAGCCGCAGGATAACCTCGTGCTTGCCATTACAGGGCAGCGCAGCGACCGCGACGGCCGGATTCAGGCCAACGCCATCCGCGCGGTAGATCTGAACGCACGAAGCCTGATTCACAGCCGGGATTTGCAGCATACCTTCACTTTCCGCCCGGAGGATGAGCCCCGCATGCACCGCAACGGCCCGAATGTGTATCAGCTGCTCGGCGTAACCAACGCCGTGCGGATAACGGTAAACCGTTGAAAGCTGGCAGACGATGGTACGCGGATGATGGCACGCGGATTAACCGGATCGGGCCGGATTTCCGCGGAACATTCTTCCGGGATGATGGTACGCCCACGTTACCTGACTAATTTTGTTTTATAGTTTACACTTTGTACGTATTATTGATTTCTTATCCGAATATAAATCTGACATACAGTGAAAAGTAAGCTTACCCTACATCTTGATCCTGCCTTGATCCTGCCTTGATCCAACGGGCAAGGAAACGGGCAGAAACAAAGGGAACATCCGTCTCAAAAATTGTAGCCGATTATTTTACACTCTTAGATGCGGCAGATACTGAAATCCGGCAGGATCTGCCCCCAATAACCGCTTCCGTGGCCGGTGTGCTTCAAAGTCGTGGTGCTGATAAAGAGAACTACAGATCTCATCTCGAAGAAAAGTATCTCAAATGAAGGTTCTGATCGACACTAACGTTTTGCTTGATGTTTTTTTAGCGATTTATGGCACGCGGATCGGCCAGATCGGGCCGGATTTCCGCGGATTTTTTAAATCGACCTACGACCTGCTACCTGCTACCTTCGACACACTGACATACTGACATACTGAAATACTGACACACTGTAAAAAATGCCTGAATCCCACCCTTTTGCCTCCCAAATGCGGCGTTTGATTGATGCGGCTATTGTTGCCGGTACGCCTTATGCGAGTATGCTGCTTGATGCGGAGGGTAATGAGATTGCCCTTACCCCGAACCGGGTGAAGCAGGAGCAGGACCCGACTTCCCATGCGGAGATGAATACGATACGGGAGGCTTCGGTGCGGCTGGGCTCGGCCGAATTGAGCGGCTGCCATCTGATTACGACCTGTGAACCCTGCCCGATGTGTGCGGCTGCTGTTTTCTGGAGCGGCATTTCGAAGGTTACCTTCGGGCTTTCGATTGAGGGCATCACGGAGGCGGGGCACAGGCAGATCCCGCTGAAGGCTGAGGAGCTTCTGAAGCACAGCCGCAACCCGGTCGAAATCGAAGGCGGACTGCTCGCAGAGGAAGTCCGGAAGCTGTTTCCGAAAAAGGCACTTTGACGGGCTTCGTGCTCATCAGCCGACGACGTACCACTGGCCCGGCCATGTTTTGAAACGGATTGCGGCTGAGGTGCCCGAAGCGGCCGGAAACACATCCCCCGAAAATAAAAAAAGCGTTCACCGGTGTGGTGAACGCTTTTTTAATGCGATAGAGTGTGCTGAATGCTCAGCCTGCTACCCATGCTGTGCACCAGCCTGCAGGGTTGATCGGGCCGGCCATGATAGCGCAGCCGCCGCAGGGGCTGCCAGCTTCAGGAGCAATCCAAAGAGCGCAGTTGTCGCAGCGCTGCTCAGGAATTTCGGTCTGGCCGATGTAGTTGAGTGCATCACGACCTGCAATCTCTGATTCGGAAAGGCCTTCCGTTCCGCAGGGATCTGCAGAAGGTGCACCTGCTGAGTCCATGGTAGGAGCCGGGGCATCATCGCCGCCGCCACATGCTTTGAGAAGAGTAGTGGCACCAAGGGCACCGATTCCGAAGAGGGATACTTTCTTGAAGAAATCTTTTCTGTTGAGGCTATCGTTGTTCATAGGCTTGCTGGTTGATTTATTGAGTGGTTTTAAGTTCATGGCCTAACATAACATTTCAAACCTTATAATCCCCTCTTAAATTCGGTTTTTGAATAATTTGGAAGTGGTTTAAATAAACCAAATCGCCTTCTGAAATCATTGAACGGTGTTAACTGAGGGTTTAACCTGCAAGCCGAAGCGGGGTAGCTACCAGCCTGAAAGGTAGCTGATTACCAGGAAAATGCAGGCGGAAAGAACAAGGCTGACCCTAAATCGGGTGCGGAACATGATGGGGTGAAACATGAAGCCGATGCTCATCGGGTAGCGTGCCAGCCACTCATAATAATGATGCCGGTGCAGCGCGCCCAGAGCCATGGTTACGTGCCCGTGCAGAACGGTCATCATAAAAGGAAGAGAAAAAACGAACGCCCCCAGGTATGCAGCCGGTGCGGAAACACCCGACCAGGTTGCAACCAGATAATACGGCCAGGCAAAAAGCACCATCATGGGCAGGGTGAGGCTCCAGTTTATGAAGCAGATCCGCCGGTAGTTTTTTTCTGACAGCTCAGAGTAACGCATGCGCTGATTCTGTAAAATGGTGGGTTCCGGGCTTGGGGGTTATTAAAAAAGCAGACTGCGCCGGTGGCACAGCCTGCTTTCAAACGGTTTGCAGATTGGGTTTAGCGCCCGGCCTGCTGCAGGGCTCTCATGCGCGCGGCCTCGAACTCATCGCCGGGTACCCAGCTCTGCATTTCATTGGCGTTCGCAATGCGGTAGGCCACGTTGAAGAGCAGGCGCATATCATCTTCGGCACCTTTGAAGGTGATCACGTTTTCTATGGTATCATGTACGGTGTGGTAGATGTGCCGCAGGTGCGGTATCACAACATCCTGATGGAAGTTTTCATCATGGATGTAGTCCACGCCGGGGTTGGGGTATAGAGCCGGAATCCCAACGCGGGCAAAGGAGAAGTGATCGGAGCGGTAGTAGAAGCCCTGACCCGGATCCTGATCTGGCACGACGTAACGGCCAAGTTTTTCGGCTTCCTCAATCATGATCTGATCCATGGAGGTGCGGCCTTTGCCTACAATTACGACGTCGCGGGTCTGACCAAAGCCGTTGATCATATCAATATTGATGTTGGCTGAGATTTTTCCAACGGGGACCGGCGAGTTGAAGGCCAGGTAGCGGGAGCCGAGCAGGCCGGATTCTTCCGCACCAACGGCGGCAAACATCAGGCTGCGCCGTAGGTGCGGCTGCACAGAGGCGAAAGCACGGGCCATTTCAATCATGCCGCTTGTGCCGCTCGCGTTATCCATGGCGCCGTTGAAAACAGAGTCGCCGTCAACGGCCATGCCAACACCGAGGTGATCGTGGTGGGCCGAGAAAACGACGTATTCGTCACGCAGGCGGCGGTCGCTGCCCGGCAGTACGCCGATTACGTTTTGAAACTCAAGCTCGGAGTAGGTTGCCGTGAGGTCGATATCGAGCTTCACGCCATCCAGTACGACAGGATGAAAATCGGGGCTTTCGGCTTCATCGAGCAGGGCGTCGATGTCCAGGCCGGCTTCGCGGAAGATGCGCTCCGCGGCGTAGTACTGAATCCAGGCGTTGAGCTCGGTATCTGATTCTTCCTGCATTTCATCGGCCAGCGCGAAACGCTCACGGCTCCAGCTGCCGGAAACCACGTTCCAGCCGTAGCCCGCTGTGGGCAGGGTGTGGATGATGATGGCACCAAGCGCGCCCAGCTCCTCTGCGATTTCATACTTGTAGCTCCAGCGGCCGTAGTACAGACGGGTGTTGCCGGCAAAGCGGTCGGGGTGCGTGCTCGGATCGCTGTTTTTGAACACCAGAATTTTGCCGCTCATGTCCATGCCTTTGTAGTCGTCCCAGTCTTCTTCCGGGGCGATGATGCCGTAGCCGACATACACCAGCTCGGCGTCGCGGATGTTCACCTCCCGCTGACCCGCAGCAGGCCAGGCCATCATGTCGGTGAAGGAATTGAATGAGTGAAGGGTGCGGCTTCCGTTGTGGATACGCATCACCGAGCCGGGCGCGGTCTGCTGCCCCACAGCCGGTACGCGCTGTACGAAGCTGCCGTCGGGCATGCCGCCGACCAGGCCGATTTCTTCAAACTCACGGATGATGTAATCTACAGTCATCTGCTCGCCAATGCTGCCGGGTGCGCGGCCCATGGTAGAGTCGTGTGCAAGGGCTTCAACATGGCGCATAATGCCTTCTTCGGTGATGAGGGAGCGGGCTGCTTCCAGATCAGGCTCCGAAGAGCTGCAGGCAGTGAGGAGCAGTCCGAAGCTCAGAAATAGAAGGCTTACGCTTATAATAGTTTTGTTCATGCGGTCTTTTTTTGGGATGTGTGATGGGATTGATTCGTAGTATCAGGGCCAGGACTTAAATCCGGCTGGCAATCAGCATTTCGATATCCCGGTAGGGGATGTCGAAAAAGCGGGAAAGGGTTTTCTTGGTGAGATTCTTTTTATACACATAAGTGCCGGAGCGCAGGCTGTGGTTCGACCAGAGCGCCCGGCCAAAGCCGCCCTCATCGCCGATTTCCAGCAGGAAGGGCACGATAACATTGTTGAGGGCGTAGGTGGACGTCCGCGCCACGCCGGAAGGGATGTTGGGCACGCAGTAATGGATCACATCATGCATTTTAAAAACCGGGGCGGAGTGCCGGGTTGCCCGGCTTGTGGCAATGCAGCCGCCCTGATCTATCACGGTATCCACAATCACGCTGCCGGGCTTCATGGATTCGACCATCTGCTCCGTAACGAGGCAGGGGGCACGGTGCCCTTCCACCATAGCAGCCCCGATAATTACATCTGCGGCGCGGGTAGCTGAGCTCAGGTACTGATGGTTGGCCATCATGGTGATGATGCGGCGGTTGAGTGCGTTCTCGAGATGGCGAAGCCGGCTCAGGTCGTTATCCATCACAAAAACCTGTGCGCCGTAGCCCAGGGCCGTGCGGGCCGCGTATTCGGCAATGGTGCCGGCCCCGAGAATCACAACGGTGGCCGGCGGGATGCCGGAAATGCCGCCGAGCATCACGCCCTGACCGTTGGAGTAGCTTTCCAGATAATGCGCGGCAATCTGAACGGACATCGAGCCGGTAATTTCATGCAGCATGCGCACAATCGGGAAGGAGCCGTCGCTGAGCTGCATAAACTCGAAGCCCACCCCCGTGATGCCTTTCCGGATGAGGGTTTCAAAAAAAAGTTTGTCGGCATTGCCGAGATGGATGGCCGAAAGCACGATCTGTCCGCTTTCGATATGCTCCAGCTCTTCGGGCACGGGCGGGGCGACCTTCACAATCATTTCGCAGCGTTTAAACACCTCGCGTGCGCTTTCGCAAAGCACGGCACCCGCCTCCGAATAATCGTTGTCCGAAAAATTGGCACCTGCCCCCGCGCCCCGCTCGATAAAGACCTCGTGCCCGTTCGCGATCAGCACCGAAACCCCGCCGGGCGTTACGCTAACCCGGTTTTCATCATTCGAGCGCTCCTTCGGAAAGCCGATCTTCAGGCTAACCCCACCGTTCTCTTTTTTGAGCGTTTTTTCGAGTGTCTCAAGACCCAGGCGCCGGGTGAATTCATCCGGATTTAAAATTTCCATGCATTAAACGCTATATTGGTTCCGGCAGTGACTGCCAAATTGGGTAGTTTCACGGTTTGGCGGTTTATAAACCGCTGCCCTGCAAAATAATCGAATAAAGCCCCTTAAACAAAGACAATCCTCAGCCCTGCATGAGCCTCAGACCCAAAAAAAGCCTCGGACAGCATTTTCTCAGAGACCATAACATCCTCCGCAAAATCGCCCTCTCGGCCGGTATCAGGCCCGGTGAGCGCGTGCTCGAAATCGGTCCCGGTGAGGGCGCCCTCACCGAATACCTGCTCAGCGTGTGTGAAGATGTGCTCGCCATAGAGGTCGATGCCCGTGCAGTGGAGCTGCTTCAGGTAAAATTCCCCGATCTTAATGTGATGCATGCCGACTTCCTGTCGCTTTCGCTGCCGGAGCTGCTGCGGCCCGACGGACAAAATGTCATTATCGGGAACATCCCCTACAACATCACGAGTCCTATTTTATTTAAGGTGATGGATGCCGGCCCGGTTTACCGGCGCTCCGTTTTTCTGATGCAGCAGGAGGTCGCGCAGCGCCTCGTGGCAAATCCCGGCACCAAGGCCTACGGCATCCTGAGCGTGCAGGCGCAGCTGCTGGGGGAGGTCGAATACCTTTTCGACGTATCGCGGCACGTTTTTTACCCCAAGCCCAATGTGGAAAGCGGCGTAATCAGCTTTACCCCGCACACAGCCCCGCTCGAAGTGCCGCTCGATCAGCTCAAAACCGTGGTGCGCACCGCCTTCAATCAGCGGCGCAAAAAACTTTCGAACAGCCTCAAAGCCCTCATCACGGAACATAAACCCGACGGGGTGAGTTTTAACCTCGATCTCCGGCCCGATCAGCTGCACCCCAAAGAGTTCATCACCCTCACACAGGCTTTATTTAACCCGTAAAACCCATCTCATTTCATGCAATTCTCTGTCACTGCCGTTCAGCTTAGCATCCTTTTAATACTCGGGAGTTTGATTTTCACCCCGCAACCATCAGCGGCGCAGCAGGCAAGGGGGGATGCCGCCATCGATATGATTCAGGCCTTCTCGCAGCACCATCAGGACCTGCCGCGGGAGCGGTTGTTCATCCAAACCGACCGTGATAGCTATTTTTGGGGCGACCGCATCTGGTTTTCGGCTATTGTGACCGGCGGAACCGACAACCTGTTTTCGGGCATCAGCCGGCTTTTGTATGTGGAGCTGTATGATGATGCCGGCAGCCGGATCGACCGCACCTTCGTGCGCCTCGAAAACGGCTCGGGTAACGGCAGCCTCACTTTTGGGGAGTCGGAAACGCGGACCGGCACCTTCACCCTTGTGGCCTACACAAGCTGGATGCTCAACTTTGAGGCGGTCTCGCTGTTTACCAAGCCGCTACAGGTTGTAAGCCCCGGCATGGTGCTGCGTCAGGCGGCGGCGGCCCCCGCAGAAGCCCGCCTGCATCTTGCCGCGGAAGGCGGCAGCCTGCTGAGCGGTGTGCCTGCCAAAGTTGCAGTGAAATCGACCCTGCCCGACGGCCGCGCAGTTTCCGTATCCGCCGCGCTTCGCGATGATGCCGGTGCCACATTACTCACTTTCGAAACCGATGCATACGGCCTCGCGGCCTTCACCTTTACCCCGGAAGCGGGTCGGGGCTATGAGGCCGTCATCCCCCAAAACCAAAACAGCGTTGCTCTGCCGCCGGTGCAGGAAAGCGGCGCCCGGCTGAGCGTAAGCCGGGATGCCTCCGGCGGACAGTTTGTGCTGGGCGTGCAGCTGAAGGGGGAGCCTCAGCCGGAATCGCTCACGGTGTTTGGCCATGTGCGGGGCCGCATATTTTATCTGGCCGAAATGGAATTGTTTGACGGCCGTGGCATGGGCTGGGCATCGGCGGACCTCTTCCCCCCGGGCATTGTGGAGTTTGTGGTGCTTGGTACCGGCGGCGCGCTGCTCACGAAGCGGCCCGTGCTTAATCTGCCCGAACCGCAGCTTCAGCTCAGCCTGAGTACCCCACAGACCGTTTTCGGTACCCGTCAGCAGGTCGCGCTGCGGCACGAGCTCCGCGACGAAAACGGCCGGCGCATAGAGGGGCTCGCGAGCCTCAGCGTTACGGCACAGCCCGAAGACACAACCGTGACTCCGCCCCGTTCGGATATCTACAGCTCTCTGCTCACCGGCTATGCCTTTGATTTTGATGAACCTTCGCTCCGCCTCGCTTACTTTCTGGAGCAGGGCATGGCGGAGCATGCCGACCTGGCGCTGCTCACCGCACCGGAGCAGTCGTTCGCCTGGGAGGTGCTCCAAAACCCGGAAGAACTCGCCGGCATACGGCTGCCCGAAAACGGCTTCTCGGTCTCTGGCACCATCCGTACCGGCTTCCGCGGCCGGCCGGTGAGCGAGGCCAACGTAGTGTTTGCGATGGGCCCCAACGACGACGATCTCTTTGTGATTGATACGAGCGAGGACGGCTACTTCCTGATGAATGATATCGACATCACCGGCTCGGCGCAGGTGAGTATCCGCGCAACCGACCGCCGTGGCCGCAGAAATGTGCGGATCGGCCTCGATGAACAATTCGACTTCCTGCCGGAGTTTTCCGTAAGGGGTCCGCAGCTGTTTGATGAAGTGGCCGGCGATGCAGCCGAAGATGAGGCGCTTGCCGCGCGCATCGCACAGGCGCGGCAGAACGAAGAGCAGCACATCATGGCCGCGATGCAAATCGAACTCGAGGAGATAACTGTAACCGGAGAGCGCGAAGATTTCGCCGAAACGCTCAGCCGCATGGCCACCGGCGATGTGGGCGGAACCGTACTGCGGGTTTCGGACCTGCCCGAACTGCAGAGCCTCACGATCTATGATTTGCTGATGCGGCTGCCCGGTGTGCGGGTTGCGGGCACAACGGTACGCGTGCGGACCGGCGCAATACAGGACACGCCGCCCGTTATTTTGCTGGACGGAGCCGCGATAGAAGAAGAACTGCTGGGCACCATTTCCGCTTCTGATGTGGACAATCTATCGGTGCTCCGCCGGCCGGAGCAGCTTGCCCGCTTCGGGGCGCAGGGTGCAAACGGCGTAATCTCGATCCGCACCATTCGGGGGGAAGGCATACCGGGCCGCAACCTGCCGGTAGTGTCGGCCTTTCTGAAAGGCTTCGACGAGCCGCCGCCGTTTTTCTCGCCCCGCTACGGAGGCATCCTGCCGCAGCTCACCGACGAGCGCCCCGATACCCGCGTGACCCTGCACTGGCAGCCCAACTTCGTGATTCAGCAACAG
Source organism: Cyclonatronum sp. (assembly GCF_022565315.1). NCBI lineage: Bacteria > Pseudomonadati > Balneolota > Balneolia > Balneolales > Cyclonatronaceae > Cyclonatronum > Cyclonatronum sp. Next base: position 11,933 of record NZ_JAIUMX010000080.1, read on the forward strand.
GGCCGCGACATCCTCTTCTGGACCGGCGACGTGCCCGGCACCTACTGCGCCACCGTACAGGGCCTCACCCCCGACGGCCGCCCCTTTGGCGGGGAGCTTTGTTTTGAGGTCGAGGGTTGATGGCATGCGGATTATTTTGATTTGAGGATTTGAGGATTTGAGGATTTGAGGATTGCTGCACACCCCAAAAACAGACCTCCTGAACTCTGAACTCTGAACTCTGAACAATCCAGCAAAGCCTGCCGAAGCATCGTCTGAAAAATCTCCCAAAAGCCGGGCATACTCTGCAAGCCGGGAATGCGGGGGTAGCATTACCCGAAATGGCGCTAAGCGAAATGCATTGCGACCGATTACGCTCTATAAGCCCTGTGGCAAAAGCAATAATCCGAAAAGACGTTGATCTTGGTGATGTTTTACAAAATAAGATGCAACAGCGCTAAAAAAGACGTGAATAAGCACTTTTCTGAATTTGTGCGCTTCATTTTTTTCAGGTAGATTCAAATGAAATAATTTCAGGTTGTATAAGTAGTTCCATATACAACCTGAACAAAACAGTATTTTTTTAAGTCAATAACCACCTTCATTTGGCACTTAATAACCCCCCGGAAGTCGCTCAAGTTGGATTTTCGTGCCTTATACGACTTGGGAGGGTGTAGCGGGGTTGTTTAATAAGGAGTTATGTGGCTAAAATAAATTCACAATGATAGACTATGACTTGTTATTAGAGAACGGGTATTTTGAACTTTCGGTTCAAGATTCTGAATTATATTCTATTGCAAAAAGATTAGGCGAAATCCAGCCGTCAAGAATTGATGGACCAGATATTGATTTAATACAACCAAAAACAATTGACGAAGCACATCCACACTCTTTATCAGCTAATTATGGTACTGGCACATTACCTTTTCATACTGATGGCGCATATTTTAAAAGGCCACCCAAATATATCATTCTAAGATGTTTGAAGATTTCATCAAATAAGGCAACACCGACTATCTTAATAAATCCTTTAAAAGAAATGGAAGAACAAGATGCGGATTGGCTAAAATATGAGACATGGAAAGTTAAATCTCGAAGTGGAATATTTTACACCTCAGTTTTAAATACAAATATAACCGATGAGCAAATAATTAGATACGATCCAGTTTGTATGAAGCCTGCTTACGATATGAAAGCTATTGAAAAGTTAATGGCAATTTTTGAAAAATGTAACAAGACTTATATAAATTGGGTTGAAAATAAAACAGTTATTATTAATAATTGGAAACTGCTTCATTTTCGACCATCAGTTGATAAGCATGAAATAAATTACCGAACACTACAAAGAGTGATGATATTATGATATGGAGTTTTGATTCACTTTGGGAAAAAGCTAAAATTTACCATCGACGAGCATTAGATGAAGAACGAGAGAGCCAAATGTTTCCATTTTGGGTTGCGCTAGGATTGGAATTTCTAGGAAGAAGCGTTTTAGCGAAAGTGCACCCTGTTCTATTGGCAGACCCAAGAGATGGCGAAAACTTGCTGTATGTTTTTGGGTTCGTGAAAACTACTCATAAACCAAAATCTATTCCTGTAAAATCAGTATTGGTTCGATGTAAAAATATCATTCCTGAATTCACTCAAGAGGAGTTCAATACATTAATGTCCATAGTTGAAAGACGCAATGAAGAATTACATACCGGCTCTCCATCATTCGAAGAATTTCATACAAGATTATGGCTGCATGATTATTATCGCATAGTAAATATTTTCTTGACCTTTTTAGAACTCGATCTCAAAGATTTATTGGGAACTGAAGAAGCAAAAGCAGCTAAACAAATGATTGATGAATTCAATGAAGAGCTAGTTTCAATTGTAAAACAAAGAATAGCAGATCACAAAAAATCATTTAAGCTTCTCGCAGATGATGAAGTAGAAAAGCGTATTGAAGAAGAAAAAAGACCAAAATATGGGATCACTCATGATTTCATAGTTGTTGACTGCCCAAGTTGCGGCAATAAAGCAAAACTCTATGGTAAATTAGTTTCAAGAACTGAAGCTAAACTTATTGAGGGAGAAATAGTTCAGTCAACTAATTACTTACCAATTGGTTTAAATTGTAACATATGTGAATTGAAACTTGAAGGATATTCTGAAATGGCTCATACGGATTTTGATGGACAGTTTACAATAAGGGAAACCCATGATCCAATAGATTTTCATCAAATTGACAGTGTTGATCTTGACGAATATGCTGCTGATAGGATGTGGGATTATGGGAATGATTAAGTTCGCCACATAACAAGCATTTCCTGCTGACGTGTAAACTATTGTTGCTTAAATTCGGGCATGGTCGCCACGCAGCAGAAATGCCAGACCGTTATATTGCAGGAATACCAGTAATCAAATTGAACATACCAATCATCTATTAAACGCAACTAAATTTTCTCCTCCAATTCTATATCGGCATGTAAAGCTTATGTTTATTGCGCCTACAACTTAGTTGTAGGCTATGTTTGACGACAGCTCAACCCGACAGTTTGTAAAGTCCACGTTGGACTGTTCACAAAGTAGCTTTAACGTGCTTAGAAGTTTAATTTGGAGCGAAGCGACTTTTTTAAAATTTTGTGCTGGTGGACAGTCCTTCATTGACTTTTAGAAAATAATATCGGATAGACAATCACCTAACACAACTAACAATATTTTAAGACTTAAAAAATATGTTTGACGAACTTGAAAAATATAAAAACAATGACCATTTTTTCTTCAAACCTTCGGACAATTTAGGACACGTTTGCAACGCACCGATAGATAAAAGTGGCGTTTATGTGATTTTCGCTTTAAAAGGTGGACGAATAGAATTAATTTATATTGGGCGCTCAGGAGAGATTAAAAATGACGGGACACTTTTCATTAGAAAAGCAGGACTTGGTGGCATCAAAGACAGACTTGTAAACGGTAAACAATTTGGAAAAGCGAGACGAAACTCTTGGAAAACTCAAATGACAAGAGAAAATATTGAAGCATTAGACATTTATTGGTATGTAACTCACAACGACAATTATGTTGACTGCCCAAGACAAATAGAAAATAAACTTTTACAAAAACATTTTCACATTTACGGAAGACTTCCAAGATGGAATAATGAACTTTAAGACAATGAAAACCGCATACAAAGAAAGAAACACAGCCTATAACAGCACCTACCCAAAAGTAGCGGTTTAATGGTTAAATCAAGTTTTGTGCATCTATCAAAGTTCCTGCTTGGTTGACAGTGAAGTGCTTCGAAATCGCCACCTTCGGGTAGCTGCAAAACGTTAGCAGTAATTGTAACGACAGACAAAAAACTATATGGCAAAAGGACTTTTAGGCGGAATGACAGACTACAATCATCAGTCATTTCCAGACATATTAGGTGACATTGAAAGTGAAAAGAAACGGACGATTTCTTTTAGAGACCACATTCAAAAAAATATTGACACGTTAACAGCAAATTCTTATTGGACTAACAATGTTCCATTCGACTTTAAAAACATTGTTTCATACGCATTAAGACACTATAATACAGCAATATCAGAATTTGACGACATGCATAAAGATTTAAGAAAAGAAGTAAAAGAGCATCACATTAGAAGACTTAACAAAATTGCGACAGTTGCTCAGGAGATTAATGTTGAAATTGGAAAAATATGGCATCAACAATACGACAATAAACAATACGGAAATCCTGATTTTAGAATTGTAGAAAATATTTATGGTGATGCAAGAGATATGGCTGTAAACCTACTTGACACAGCCAATATTGCAGAAAGACTTAACGACTACATTGGAAAAACTAACCCGAATATGACAAAAAATAACCCTTGGATTTCAGGCTTATTTTACCTGACAGTTGCAATAATTATAATAACAGGACTTGCCATTCTATCAAATTCCGTTCATTGGTCAATATTACCAATGATAATAATTGGTGGAATTCTTTTAATAGGACTTGTTGGAACTTTGCAACTCAAGAATGACGATAAAATAACAGACAAATCATTTGTTTCATTGATAACAGAAACATACAAGCGACTGCCATTAATCGGACAGAGAAAAGAGAAAGAAAAATGAAAAGAACAACTACTGCTAACAGCACCTACCCAAAAGTGGCGGTTCAGTGGTTAAATCAAGCTTTGTGCTTCTATCAAAGTTTGTGCTTGGTTGACAGTGAAGTGCTTCGAAATCGCCACCTTCGCAAAGCGCCAAACGTTATTGCATATTCCGGAGCAAACTGACCCCCTATTCCGGTGATATTGACCCCCCTTCGGGTTTTGGGTTACTGCTGTGAGGTTCTGCCAAAATTACAGTTTATTTCTCAGACTTTCTCCTTTTAGTTCA
>NZ_JAIUMX010000081.1:0-16083 GCF_022565315.1 Cyclonatronum sp.
GGCTGAGCAGCCATCACCCTTTACGCCAACTGCAGAATCCGGGAGTGTAAGGACGCAACACAATAAAGGGTAATCAGGCCGCATCCTGAGGCGCGCCTAACGGAAAGCTGACGCGCATGAGGGTGCCCTTCCCTTTTTCACTTTGTGCTTCAATCCTGCCGTTTAAAACCTTGACCATCTCACTGATCAGAACGAGACCGAGGCCGGAACCAGCTTCATTCTGCGTTCCTTTGTGGGAAACTTCCTTATTGAGGGTGAACAAATTTTCCAGCTGTTTCACACTCATACCGGTTCCGAAATCCTGAATTTCAAATATTCCCTGATTATCAGCCGTGTAGCATCTCAGAATAATTTCAGACTGAGGCCATGAAAACTTAATGGCATTGTGAATCAGATTTCTGAGAATGGCATCCAGCATATTCTGATCTGTGAGCAATTTAAACGATTCAAGCCTGAAAACAAGGGTGATGTTTTTGTTTTTTGCGGGGAGCTCCCATGCACGGGCTGCCTGATTCATTTTATCTGAAGCATCTGCGGTTTTGAGCACGGGCTTAATATGTTTGAGCTGAATGCGGGCCCAGCCGAGCAGGTTTTCAAGAAGCTCACTGTGATTATCAGCCGAACCCTTAAGCAGGCTGAGTACTTCCTCGAATTTTTCTTCATCAAGCTCATCACGATGTTCCAGCAGTAAGTCGATCAGGCCTCTGATTCCCGAAAAGGGGCCACGTAAATCATGCGCAATGATGGAAAAAAACCGGTCTTTTTCCTGGTTAAGTTTCCTGAGGTCAGCCGCCTGAATTTCAATAAACTGCTGCTGCAGCAAGGCGGCCTCTTTCTCAGCCTGCAGCTCGCGGGTTCGCTCGTCAACTTTATCCATCAGCAGGCGCTCCTGCCGCTCAAACGCCCGGATGCGGTACCGGTAAAAGTTAATAAGCAGCACAACACCGAAAATTAAAGACAAAACCCGAAACCACCAGGTTTGAAAAAAGTGCGGCTCTTTTATGATTACAAGCTGCGCAAAGGCTGCAGGATCAGCTGCCGGATCGGTTGGGTCGGTGGTTGAAAGCCTGAAGGTGTAGCTTCTTGGCGGCAGGTTGGTATAGGAAACAGCCCTTCTGGTACCGGCGAGGTTCCAGAATTCGTCGTAGCCGTCGAGTTTGTACCAGAACTGCGTGGCGCGCGGAGCGTCAAAATTAATTCCGGTATAGGTGATGGTAAAATCATTTTCACCGGGCTGCAGCACTATTTTATCCGGAAGCTCATAAACCCCGGTTGAAGTTAAAAATGAATCAATAACGGGGACCGGCTGACGCACGTTTTCCTGAATCTGAGATGTCCGGAAAAAGGCAAGGCCCGTTTGCGTGGAGAAAAACAAATCACCGTTTTCCCGAAGAACAAAGCTGTTTTGAAAACCGCCGTTACCTTCTGCATTTGCCAGGCCTTCCCTTTCTGTAAATACTGTTGGTCTGATGCGGATCATCTCGCCATCCATAAACCGGTTCACTTCTGCTTTGTTTACAAAAAAGATACCCTGATTTGTACTCATCCAAAGACGGCCGTTATAATCTTCAATTACATTGTGAAGCAGATCTCTGTGCAAGCCGTTCGCACTGCTGATGGTTCTGAATTCACCATCACGCAGGCGGCTCAGTCCGCCGCCTTCCGTAGCAAACCAAACGGTACCGGCATCATAGCGATCGGGGTAAACCCCTCTTACGCTATTGTTCCCAAGCCCGTCGGCAACGGTATAGTTACGGCAACTTCCTGTTTTCGTATTAATATAAAACACCCCTCTCCTCAGGCTTGTAAGCCAAATACCACCGCTTTCAACCGGTATAATCTGCTGTACAAATACATGATGGAGCTCTTCCTCACAGGGAAAGTTTACAGACACACCATTTTTTAATTTTACTAAACCGTCAAATAAACCAACCCAAAGTATTCCATCATCGGTGATATGAAGCGCCCTTATTTCAAGTGTCTCTACAGGAAAACCAAGATCAAGCAGCTCAAAAAAACCGTCAGGGCCAAGCCTGCCTATTCCCCATCTGTTTAAACCTGCATAGAAGGCGCCATCAGCTCCGGTAGCAAAAGCGTAAATCTCAAAACCCGATATTAGGTCACTGAAAATTTGTATTTCTTCCGAAATCCCGCTTTCACTGACCCGATAAACTTTCGACCTGCGTGTAGATATCCAGAAGTTGCCCTCATTATCCTCATATATCCCGATTAATCTGTCATCAGTTGCAGCAGTATCCGTGCGGAGAGAGGATGCAACCGGCCTTGTAAGCCTTACAAGACCTCCTAAAAATGTTGAAAACCAGATATTCCCGTCACGGTCCAGCAAATATCTGGAAATACCGCTCTGAATGCTTTGAGAAGATATTTCAGGTATTATTTCTTCATCATTTTTAAAACTAATAGTATAGCCTTTTCGCGTAATTAAGTAATTATAACTATCAAAATCCAGAACCACAGAAGATAGCAAGCCTATTTCTAAATGATTTATATCTACATAGGTTTCACGAAAATTATTATTAATATCGAACACAGACATACCTGTTTCTGAACTAAAATAAAGCCTGTTTTCTGACACAACCTTTCCAATACCGTTAGAGGTTTTATGACGAAGATCAAAATCCAGTCTGACAAGTTCATTATCAGTTGAAACATAAAGCTTGTTTGAAACAAAAATGAACATACCATCATCAAAAGTACGCAGATGAAGCCTGTCAGGATGGTAGTTTTCAAAATTCAAAATTTCAACCTTGAATTCCGGATCCAGAACTATAATCTCTTTTAATGTGGTGAGATACAGTTTCCCGTTTCCTCCAACAACGGCCCAGGTGATATAGGAGCTGAGTGAATCACTGTTTTCAATAGAAAACTGCTCCATTTTACCCTCGGTATGGTTATAGACAAATACCCCGCTATATGTTCCAAAAACAGTAGTCTCGTTCCAGTAAACAGGTCTTACTGATATAGCGTCCGTAAAACCGTTAGAATCATCGAAATACCTGAACGTTCCGTTTTCAAGCAAAACCAGACCACCGTATTCCGGAACAATCCAGATTAGGGACGGGTCATTTTCATCCCGTTCAATCCAGGTAAACCGATTGGTAGTAAGTTCGGGGTTCGTGGTTGTGTTGTAAACGCGAAACTCAAAGCCGTCGAAGCGCACAATCCCTTCATAGGTGGTTAACCAGATAAATCCTCTGTCACATTGCGTTAGATCTACGACTGAATCAACAGGCAGACCGTCGATTACACCCCAGCTTTCAGTGAGAAAGTACGGAGAACCCTGCCCAAAGAGGTTGCCGGCACTGTTACCAAAGGCATAAACTTTGCTGTACGAAAAGTACAATAGTACAATAAAAAGGAAGAAAAGCGGCTTCAGGCAAATTTGGAAGAAGCTTAAGGTTCCGTTGTATTTAAAAATCATGAGCTGCTGTTATGTCTGCTTAGGCGGATGCTGCTTGTTCGAGACGGGAAATAAATAACTTTCTGTTTCCATACAGAAAGTAGCTAATGAATGCACAAGTACAAACAAAAATAATAAGCGACGCCATATTTCATTTTGGCACTCCCCATCAAAGTGCTTTTACGTATATTTTTTTTGAAATATGGGTATTTGTACGGTTATACAAAAAAAGGTCAGACAGGTACAATATATCTGTCTGACCAATTATCAATAAATCTACCTTAAAGTACGTACAGAATAAACGCTATTTCAACAGCGTAATCTGTTTTGTCAGTATTTCATTACCTGCCTGAAGCCGAATGATATAAATTCCGCTTGACAGCATAGAAGCGTCAAAATTTACGGTGTGTAAACCGGCACTAAGCGTGTCATTTATAAGGGTAGCAACCCTGCGGCCGAGGATATCATAAACCTGCAGATTAACCATACCGCTGTCTCTAATCTCAAAAGGTATATTGGTTGAAGGATTGAACGGGTTTGGATAAGCATTTCCGAGTACAATACGGGCCGGTAGCTGTTCTGAACCTTCACCGATGCTCACGTTGGTCACATCCCAGGTGAGTACCAAACGTGCCATATCGTAGTATTCGTCATCCCATTCATCATATTCGCTGATGATGATTACCACCGGTAAGAACCCGGTGTCGTCATAAACAAATAATTCTCTCTCGCTAACTACCCACTGCTCTTCAAAGAAATCATAGAAAGATGAGGTTCCGAAAAGAATCTGATCCTGTTCATCAAATCCCATAAAGAACCTCTCATCCGGCTGCCAGCCATCAAAGAAAAAGGAGTAGGTGTAAATAATCGCAGAGAAGTAATCCGGTGTTGGCTGATTCGCGAAAATGCGAATCATGCGGCTTTCTTCAGCCCATTCTTCACCATCCCAGAAGAGATCGATCATACTTGGCATGTTCAACTGAAGGTACATCACCGTTTCGCTGCCAATATTAAGCATATCAAGTGTACCCGTTATAAGTTCATAGAACTCAGCCGGCGAGGTCTCGAGGTAGATGGTGCGGTAATCAGGCTCTAATTCTCCGCCCCCAAAAAAGTTTGAGCTGTAGGTCTCGGTGAGGTCAGTTCCGTCGTACTCAAAAATCGATTGGCCTGCAAGCGACCAGCCGCCATTACCATCTGATTCAAATTCATCAAATTGCGTAATGTCTGTGCCGTCGTACGTGATAACAATACGAAAGATTTCCTCACCTTCTTCAGAAACCAGTACTTCGTGAATGTAGGGTACACCATTGATAAGCTCGTAAATAAAAACTTCAGAACTTTCGGGAATCCAGCCTGATTCATCATTCCAAAATGAGCTGACCGTGCCCGTAAGCTGATTACCGGAGTAGGTGTAGTTCACTTTAAAACCGTTAAGCCAAACACCAGTAAAAAAGTTACTCTGAAAAAGCTGTTCAGAAATACGGTTTTGTTCCCAGCTGAAAAGGGTCCGCTGAAAATCGAACCAATCGGGCTCACCCGGTTCATCGCTTAAGTTAAGCTGGAACGTAGCACTTTCAAGCAGGGGCTCTTCAGACATGAGTCCGGCTTGCGGACTTGCTGAAGCATTCTGAAAGCGCTCTATATGCCGCATTACACGAAGCTCCCGCATTTTCATGCGGTTTTCAAGTCTTTGCTGAACAGCTTCTTGCGGATCAGCTGAATTTCTGACCGCTTGTCTTTCCGTTTGGGCTGCAGCTTCATCCGTAAAGTGCAGCTGCATGAAGAATAGTGATACTAATAGAATAGTAAGGGTTTTCATGATATTTAAACCTCGTTTTTTATTCGTACAGTGAAGGTTAAGCCGTGGTATTTGGGATCATAATCATTTTTTCACAATCTACGAAAGTATATACGAAATGTAAACTTTATGTTTAGCCGGTCAGACTTTATAATGCGCATTTTGGGCACCGACGGCCTGTATAACAAACATGGAAACGACATCCATTTTACAACTTGGCACAACTGCTTTGTACCCGCTTTTTCAGTTCATCCCACACCAATGCAGCCGGAAGTTCTGCCGCTTATTTTTTGATCGCCTTTTTCTTTTGCGCCAGAAACTGAATTCTTTTACGAAGGATCTCGAGATCGTTTGAGAGGTTTTCAAGCTCGTCAATTTCAGTTGGCTCTTTGCTGCGGTCCCGCAGGGCAAAGGCTTCGTCAGAAGCATCAGATTTGGCTTCCTCCATACTGTTCATGATTACGCCGATAAACAGATTGAGCACGACCATGGTACCGATGATCACGAACGAAACAAAATAGAACGTTGCCCAGATGCCATGTGCGATGGGTGAGATACAGCCTTCCTCCGCCGAATAGCCCCAAATGCTGTGATCGCAGCCGTAAATGTTGATGTACATGATGTCGGTCCAGTCTTCAAGGGTCACGATACGAAAAAGGCTGAGCAGGCTGAGCTGCAGGTTGCCGAAATGCACAGGGTCATTCACGCTGAACAGAAACACCCCCATAGTGGCGTAAATGTAAAATATGACCAGCAGTAAAATACCCACATACCCGATCGAAGGAATTGATTTTAGCAGGGCGTTTACCAGCAGCTGTAGCTTGGGGATGGTTCTCACTACCCTGAAAACCCGCAGCACACGCGCAAGCCGCAGCACCGCTACCATGAACCCTTCCACATCCGGCACGAGCATCGCGGCATAGCACACAAACACAATGCTGAAATCGAACACATTCCACGGATCTTTAAAATACCGCAGCGGACGGTTGCCCTCGGCAGCCATCTTCATTATAATCTCAATCAGGAAGATGAACAGCACCAGCTGATCGAGCCAAAATATAAGCGTGTAGTATTGTTTGGCGAACTCTTTGTAGGTCTGAATGCCCACGAGTACCCCGGCAAACAAAATCACCCCGAGTATGAAATTCCCGAACCAGTTGGTTTCAACAATTTGCTTACAATAGCTGGAAAACGCGCTCATGAATATCTTCAGAGTGTAGCTGAGGCTTTTGGAATGAATAGATGGGCTTACTTTACTTCAGTGCACAGGTGCATATTTTTTTTCCGGACGGGCAAAAATAGGAAGTACTGAGGGATTTTCCGCATTTTGATGCCCCGATTCCTGCTTTATTATGGCTGATAGCAGCTTTGCTCAGCCGGTCGTTTCGGGTTGTAAGCCTGAGAGCCAAGCTGTTATATTGCCGCCTCTAATGTAATGCTCACCTATTTTATTATGGCCAAAGCCAAAACATCGTACGAATGCCGGGATTGCGGCTACACAACGAGCCGCTGGCTGGGCAACTGCCCGACCTGCAAAAGCTGGAATTCGTTTGAGGAAGTCATCAAGCCCGCCGAAACTGCGGCCTCGAAAAACCACCGCGCCCGGCTGATGCCCGCTGTGCAACCCGAGGGCAGCACCAAAGCCCGGCTGCTCAACGAAATCGATACCGAGGAAGCCGGCCGCACCACTACCGGCATGGCCGAGTTCGACCGCGTACTTGGCGGCGGACTCGTTAACGGCTCGTTCATCCTTATCGGGGGCGATCCCGGGGTCGGGAAATCGACCCTCGCGCTGCAGCTCGCCGGCAAACGGCCCGATCTCAGCATCCTGTACTGCTCGGGCGAGGAATCCGCCGGGCAAATTCGTCAGCGGGCAACGCGCATGAAGCTGCACGCGCCCAAACTGCACCTCTACACCGAAACCGACATTACCCTGATTCAGCAGCAGGCCGAGCTGCTCAAGCCGGATATCCTGATTGTTGATTCTATACAAACGGCCTTCCGGCCCGAAATTTCGAGCATGCCCGGCAGCGTGGCGCAGGTGCGCGAATGCGCCGGCCTGCTGATGCGCCTCGCCAAGCTCACCGGCCTTACCACCATCGTGATCGGGCACGTTACCAAAGAAGGCGACCTCGCCGGTCCGCGGGTTTTGGAGCACATGGTAGATGTGGTGCTGCAGTTTGAAGGCGACAAGCAGCTGAACTACCGCCTGCTGCGGACCCTCAAAAACCGCTTCGGGCGCACGCAGGAAGTCGGCGTTTTCGAGATGCGCGAAAGCGGCCTGCGGGATGTGGCCAACCCTTCGGAGCTTTTCCTCTCGGGCTTTACCGAGGGCATCAGCGGGAATGCGGCCGCCTGCATTCTGGAGGGGAACCGGGCCATTATCCTTGAGGTGCAGGCGCTGGTAACGCCGGCCTCTTACGGCACGCCGCAGCGCACCGCCTCGGGTTACGATCAGCGCAGGCTGCAGCTGCTGCTGGCCGTGCTCGAAAAACGGCTGGGCTACCGCTTTGGCGACAAAGATGTGTTCCTGAACGTGGCCGGCGGTATCCGGCTGCAGGATACCGCCTCCGACCTCGCGCTGGTTTCGGCCCTGGTTTCGAGCTACCTCGACCGGCCCGTGCCCGAAAAAACGCTCCTCATCGGTGAAGTGGGTCTGGGTGCGGAAATCCGGCAGGTGAGCGGGCTCGAAACGCGCATCAGGGAGGCGGCGAAATCGGGCTTCAAGACCATCTTCGCCCCTGGCACGTCCTCAGACGCGCTACCCGCCTTCAAAAACACGAAACTCCACTTTGTGGGTCAGCTGCATCAGGTCAATCAGCGGCTATTCGGGCCAGGCGGCTAAGAGGGAGTTCACACCTTCAAAAAAACAGCCACCCGGCAGGCCGTACGTTCGCGGATTTTTTTGGGGGAACTCCGTGCACATCACGGTCTTTCGTGCCAAATTTTGACACCCCAAATCGGCGGAGAACGCCTTGCTTTTTTGTCCGGCGCACCCAAGCCAGCCCAAACAAAAAGCCCGGATTTGCGCTTAGGGCCGGATCAGCTCTTTACACCTTGCTTCTGCTGCATTCCCGATCCCGATCAGCACCAGCAAAGCTGCACGCCGTCAGGAAGTACCAAACCGGAGTTTTTGTGCCAAATTACCGTGCTGCCATTGTAGTTTCAGCAAAAAAAGCACGGGGCATTGCGCCGATTTGGGATATCAGCGGCCGGCACGAAAGACCTTGATGTGCACGGAGTTCTACCCAAAAAAAAACAAAGAGCGGATATGCCCGTGAGGCCGGTAGCAGGCTGAAGCGATAATTTTTGGGAATCAAAAATCCAGCAGCTGCCGGATTTTTGCATCGAGGCGTTTGGTGGGCAGGTAGCCCTGCTCGAGGTTGCGGTTGAGGGGTACGGGGGTGTTCAGCGAGGAGCAGCGGATGAGGGGGGCGTCGAGGAATTCGAAGCAGTGCTCGCTGAGCTGAGCCGCGACCTCCGCCATGGGGCCAAGCACCGCGGTCGCTTCTTCGAGCAGCAGCACGCGGCTTGTTTTGGCTACGCTCGCCTTCACGGTTTCGATATCAAGCGGCACAAGGGTGCGCAAATCTACGATTTCGGCCTCGATGCCTTCTTCCTTCGAAAGCTTCGCAGCCCGCTCAAGCGCCCAGTGCACGCCCATGCCGTAGGTCACGATAGTGAAATCGGTACCCTGCCGCACCACCTTTGCTTTGCCCAGCTGCTCGTATTTCGGTACGGCACTGACTTCGCCTTTGAGGCTGCGGTAGAGGACTTTGTGCTCGAAAAAGAGCACCGGGTTGGGGTCCATTACGGCGCTGTAGAGCAGGTTGTGGGCATCCTCAACGGATGAAGGCACCACAATTTTGAGGCCGGGATGCTGCATGAACCAGGGCTCCGGACTCTGCGAGTGAAACGGGCCCGCGCTCACGCCCGCGCCGTGCGGCATGCGGATGGTGATGTTGAGCGGGGGCGTCCAGCGGTAGTGCGACTTGCCGACATTGTTCACAATCTGATTGAAGGCGCAGGTGATGAAATCACTGAACTGCATTTCCACGATGGGTTTGAAGCCGCTGAGAGTGAGGCCGATGGCAGCGCCAACGATGCCGGACTCAATAATGGGCGTATTTCGGATGCGGTCGCGGCCGAATTTCTCCAGGAAACCCTGCGTCACTTTAAACGCACCGCCGTACTCGGCGATGTCCTGACCCATAATCAGGGTGCTTTCATCGTGGGTGAGCACGTACTCGAGGCTGTCTTTCACCGCATCAATAAAGCGAATTTCGCGCTTTTCGCCATCCTGCTGCTGTCCGTTCGACGGCAGCACCGGCTCCGACACCGAAAAAACGGAGGAGGTTTCGGTATCCTCATCAAATTCAGGCTCGGGGGCATCGAGGGCGCGGTTTAGCTCGTCGAGAAACAGAGCATCGGCTTCGGCCTTCAGGCGCTCAAAATCGTCATCATTCATAAGCCCCTGTTCTCTGAGCAGGTTTTCAAACTGCAGGATGGGATCTTTTGCCGCCCATTCTTCCATCAGCGCTTTCGGAACGTAGGCTGTACCGGAAGCTTCCTCATGACCGCGCATGCGGAAAGTCATGGCTTCAATCAGAATCGGTTTTTGCTCCGCGATCGCGTAAGCGCGTGCCTGAGCGACGGCTTCGATAACTTCCGGCAGGCTGTTGCCGTCAATCACCCGGCTTTCCATGCCGTAGCCTGCGGCACGGTCTGAAATTTTGGAGCAGCGGTACTGCTCGCGGGTAGGCGTTGAGAGCGCATAGCCATTGTTTTCAATCAGGAAGATAACGGGCAGATCCCACACAGCGGCGAGGTTGAGGGCTTCGTGGAAATCGCCTTCACTTGTGGAGCCTTCTCCGCAAAATGCGAGGGCAACCCGCTGCTCCTGCTTCAGCTTGGCAGCAAGCGCGAAGCCGTCGGCTACGGGCAGCATGGCTGCAAGATGGCTGATCATGCCGCAGATATTGTACTCCGGCAGCCCGAAATGAAACGAGCGGTCCCGCCCGTTCGTGAAGCCGTCTTTCCGGCCCAAAAGCTGACAAAACAAATTGTAGAGGGGCACTTTACGGGTTGTGAACACACCCAGATTCCGGTGCATGCTCATGATTACATCCTCAGTGCTTAGCGCGGTCGCTACCCCTACGGGAATCGCTTCCTGACCCATACCTGAGAACCACTTGGAAATCCTGTTTTGCCGCAATAAACGCAGCATTTTCTCTTCAATACGGCGCGGAAGCACGAGATTCTGATAATGCGTTACAGCCGAATCAGCCTCGAGCGAAAAAAATTTATAGGCTTGCATTCAAATTGGATAGAAAAGTTTGTATTTTTAATATTCTGTATCGAAAGGACTTTGGCATCTCACAAAGATAGCATTCCTGAAGCGCAGAATGATACCCGTCGGGTATCAAAACCAAAAAACTTTTTATGGAAGATACTTCATAACTGATACCATCAAAAACACTCAATACAAGGAAACCAAGGTAAATTGACCAACTTTGTTTCTCAGGCCCCCGCGCAGGCCACGCTTTATCTTATGTACCCCATTCCTCAGTTTGGGGAGGTTGTTTCAGAAACGACCGCAATGCGCAACACGGGTAGCGACCTTTTTTCACCAGCATGTAGCAGAACCGGTTCGGTTAAGGCTAAGGGTGTCAAAACGGTTGCTTTTTCTGTTTATACAGGACCTGCTAATACGCAAGGCTGTAATTTGCCAACAACCAAAATGAAGAGAGGATAAACCATGCACATGCAAGCATTAGGACGCCAGATACTGGTCGAGTACTACGACTGCAACAGCGAAATTATAAACGACGTGTCTCAGATTGAGTCCATTTTACTCGAAGCTACCCGCCGCTCGCAGGCCAGTATCATTTCTCACAATTTTCACAAGTTTAGTCCGCACGGGGTAAGTGGTACCGTAGTAATTGCAGAATCGCATGTTGCAATCCATACCTGGCCGGAATACGGGTACGCTGCTGTTGATATTTTTACCTGCGGCGAAACCATTGATCCCTGGATTATTCAGGAGCACATCAAAGAGCGCTTCGAATCCAAAAACGTTTCCAGCATGGAGATGAAACGCGGTTTGTTTAAGGTTGAAGAAGGCGAAGAGCTGCTTTTCAAACCCAAAGACAGCGACAAATACAGTTCCGTTAACTAATTCATCCCTCCTTAAAGCGAAGCACCCTCTGCATTCACAGGTGTTTCGGCTAACTGACCACCCGATTATTTTACAGCCTTATGATGGTTCAAAATCCGAATATTTTTTCACTTGTTAAGGGCGCTGCCGAAGGCAATACTACCCTTAACGCTTTCGACCTTGCCCTGCTTAATGCCGGTGTTGGCGATACCAACCTCGTGCGCATGAGCAGCATCATTCCGCCAAACTGCGAGCTTGTGGATAACATCGTGCTGCCTAAAGGCTCCCTTATCCCCATCGCTTATGCAGCCATCAATTCCACCAATCCCGGTGAAATTATTTCCGCTGCGATCGGCGTGGGCCTGCCCGAAAACGAAGGCGAACCCGGCCTCATCATGGAATTTGAAGACACAGCCCCCCTCTCCGAAGTGGAAGCCATTGTGCGCCAGATGGTTGTCGACGGCTACGCCTACCGCAACCGCAAGTACCGCGAAATCCTTACGCTCGGCATCGAGCACAAGGTTGAAAAAGCCGGCGCTGTTTTCGCTGCGGCCGTACTCTGGTACAAATAAGAATTTCAAGTACTAAACCAGGCCGACCCAGTCTGAAAAGGCGGGTCGGCTTTTTTTTAGCCCGAACCTCCCTGCCTGCTCAGGAACCCCATAAACCCGATTTTTATCCCGATATCATGCCCATTCAGTATAACGAGTTTTACAACGAACAAACCGGCCTCACCGTAGGTGTTAAGAAACAGCTCTTCCACGAAGTAACCCCTTACCAAACCGTTGAGGTGTTCGAAACCGACACCTGGGGCAACCTCATGACCATCGACGGCATGGTGATGCTCAGCGAAAAAGACGAATTCGTGTATCACGAAATGATGGCGCACATGCCGCTGCTCACGCACCCGAACCCCGAAACCGTGCTCATTATCGGCGGCGGCGACGGCGGCACGGCCCGCGAGGTGCTCAAGCACCCCGGCGTAAAGCACGTTGATATGGTCGAAATCGACGAAGCCGTTGTGCGCGCAAGCAAGCTGCACATGCCCGGCGTAGGCGATTTCGATAACCCGAAACTGCACGTGAAATACGAAAACGGCCTCACCTTTGTGGACGGCCCAAAAGAGGTGTACGATGTGATCATCATTGACGGAAGCGACCCGGTTGGGCCGGCAGTTGACCTCTTCAAGCGCGATTTCTACGAAAAATGCCACGTATGCCTCAAGGCCGACGGCGTGCTCGTAAGTCAGACCGAAAGCCCCTTCGTAGAGCACTATCACGACAGCATCCGCAGCGTGCAGCGCGCCATCGACAGCCTGTTCCCGATTGCGAAACTCTTCCTCACCTGGATCCCGCTGTACCCGACCGGCATGTGGTCGATGTCCATCGCAAGCAAGCAGCGCGACCCGCTTTCAGCAGAAGTGCTCGAAAATATTGATGCGCGCATCGCTCCCTTCGCAGATTCGCTCAAATACTACAACAAAGACGTGCACGCAGCAGCCTATGCCCTGCCCGGCTTTGTAAAACAAATGCTCGAAGCAGAATAAAGCGGGCATCCGTCGTTTTCAGGGGAAGCCGTGTTCCGACACAGCTTCCCTTTTTTTGTTTATTATAGGGTGAAGCCCCCCCAACCCTCACAAGCCGCCGGTATCTTACACGGCTGACTCCTGCGTAAATCTGAGCAACAATAATGTTTTGCTTTTTATAAATTGCAGTGAATTAACTAATCAGAACTTATGGCAAACACATTTAAAGAAATAGAATCTTCAGCACTCAAGCTTGGCGAAAAACAACGAGCCCGGTTAGCAAGCCGGCTCATTGACAGCCTTGAAAGCCTGAAAAAACAAGACGCCGAAAAAACCTGGTTAGAAGAAATCGAACACCGTAATGATGCATTGGAGGCAGGTAATCATCCTTTAATCCCTGCTGAAGAAGTCTTTCGAAGTGCACGAAAACGATTTTCATAAATGCAGGCAAGGTTTCTTTCCATAGCCCAAAAAGAGCTTTTGGACAGCATGGCCTATTATGAACAAATGGACCCCGGTCTGGGGATTAAGTTCATGGAAGAAGTCGAAGAAACCGTGGCCTTTATTATGCAGTATCCGCAATCGGGAATGCTGCTGAATGCTTATGCACGCCGGGTCTTATTAAACAGATTCCCATTTGGGGTTGTGTACAGGTTGAGGGGTAGTGAGCTTGTTATTCTGTCGATTATGCATCTTAAACGTGAACCAAATTTTTGGATAAAACGAACGTAGGCAGTGCCCTTAACAAGCGTTTCGAACTGTTGGCAGCTCTTTGTATTATGTTCATCGTAGCTGATCCTTTTTTTCGCAAATTTCCCAATACCTACCGTGCAAAAGCAGTTTAAACGTCAGACCGGTCCATGTCCCCACCTCCGCTGAGTAAACCCCGAAACAGCTGCAAGGCCCGATTCATCCGGGTGCTGGTGTTGCTTCAGCTGGGTCTGTTTTTTGGGGGGTATCGATGGATGGATAACGCCCCCGCCCCTTCAGCGGTCCTTGCTGCGGTACCGGCCGCTGCGGCTTCATCCGGCTCCGCAGCAGCCGTAACGGACTCCCTTCGCCCCCATCCGCTTCAGCTGCAGTTTGACGGCCGCCGGACCCCGCTACCCGACAGCCTCAGCCGGGTTACCCTGCCCCACCCAATCCCCGATGCCGAAACCCTGTTCCGGCTCCCTCTCGTGCAGCAGGCCGTGCGCTACGCCACAACCCTCGCCGGCGCGGAGGGCTACCTCGCCGCTGCCATCGACTCCCTACGGCTTCCCGCACAGCCCGGCGAACCGCTGGTCCTGCTCGGCAGCCGCGGTTGCGCCCACACGCTGGCTTCCACCCGCATCACCCTAACAAACACACCCGGCGACTGGAGCGAAGAGCAGCTCCGGGAATTTGAATCTGCAATGCAGGGAATTTCGGGAAGCTTTCTGCGCACCGGCAGAAGGTACATGGCTGACCTGGCCGAGCGGGAAATCGGGGCCGTTTTGCGTTTTTGGGAGCGCGAAGGCCATCTGTTTGCGCAGGTGAGGCCGGAACTCAGGCTGCACGAGTGCGCTATCAGCCTCGATCTCGCCACCGATCCCGGCCCGCTTGTGAGGGCAGATGAGTTGCGGTTTTCGGGCGTGAGCCGCAACAATCCGGATTTTCTCGCGCGGGTTAGCGGCATCCGTGAAGGCAGTATTCTTGACGCCTCCGCCCTGCGCAACGCCCGCCTCAGCCTCGAAAATACCGGCCTGCTCTCCTCGGTTGAAGACCTGCTTATCCTGCAGGAAACCGGCACCGGACGCTTCATCCTTGAAATTGTCGTTCAGGAGCGGCGCACCAACGCCATCGATCTGCTGTTTGGCTACGTGCCCGATCCGGGCGGCGGCGGCACCGTTGTGGGTTCCGGCGACCTCGTGCTGCGGAATGTGTTCCTGCCCGGCAGCCGGCTCGACCTTCAGTTTGAGCGGCTGCAGCAGTTCGTTACCCGCCTCGATATGGGCTATGAATCCCGCTTCATCGGCAGTTCCCCTTTTGGGGCGGGCGCGCGCTTTCGTTTTGAGCAGCAGGACACCCTCTATCAGGTGCGCAACCTGCAGCTCAGCGGCCGCTACCGCCTCAGCAGCACCACCGATCTGATTGCCGGACTGCGGCAGGAGGTGAGCGTAAGCGGCGCCCTGCCCGTGCAGCAGCAGCGCGTACTCGACGCTACGAGCCTGTTTACCGGCTTCGGCATCGAATTCCGCGATACCGACCGGCTTCGGAACCCGACCCGCGGTGCCACCTTTTTCCTGCTTGCAGAAACCGGCGTGAAGCGCCTCACCGATGCCAACCGGGAGCTTTTTACCGAGCGAAGCCGCCTGAATCAGCAGGAAGTGCATTTTCGGGCGCAGGCCTACCTCAGCCCGTTTCGCCGGCAGGTCGTTGCCCCGTCCCTGCATGGTTTTCTGAGCCTTTCGCCCGAATACACCGAAAGCGACCTGAACCGCTTTGGCGGCGCCAGGAACCTGCGCGGCTACCGCGAAGAACAGTTTCAGGCCTCCCGCATGCTCTGGAGCGATGCCGAATACCGCTATCTGCTCGATGAGGATTCCTACGCCTTCGTATTCGGCGCGCTCGGCTGGTACGAGCGACCCGTCCTCATTTTTGAAGGAAGGCCGGCTGTGGGGGATGAACCGGCGCGTCAGTCAGCTGCACAGCGGGAATGGCTGCGCAGCTGGGGCTTTGGGTTCGCTGTAGGTACGCCGCTGGGCACCATGCAGTTCAGCTACGCGCTGGGTCGGGGCGACACCTTCGGAAACGGCAAAGTGCACGTAGGTCTTCGGGCCGATATCTGAAACCTCCCTCCTTTAAAAGAGCCTTACCCGGGTTTATCAGCCGGGCTGCTGCTGCTCTGATTTCAGCCGGAAGCGGAGGTAGCGGATGGTCCGGCCGTCTTCCAGGTGCATGTTTTCGTAGTAGGTACGAATTTTGAGCAGCTCCGGAATTTCGGGCAGGGCATACACATCATCAATCCGTTCGAGCAGCTCATGCCCTTCTTCGGCGATGGTTTCAAGGGTGAAAGTGAACAGCTCCGGGGAGTCAGTTTTGAGGTGAATGTGCCCGCCGGGTTTAAGCACCTGCCGGTACAGCTCCAGAAAGCGGGGATGGGTGAGGCGGCGGGTCCGGCGGCGGTTGCTCAGAAACGGATCGGGGAAGGTGATCCA
>NZ_JAIUMX010000082.1:0-15937 GCF_022565315.1 Cyclonatronum sp.
ACTGTTGTGAAGTTTGAAGTACCGGTACCGGAGCGGGTAGCAGAAAAAAAATAAAATATTTTAGTTTAGGGTGACATAATGCTGTCACAACAGGCCGGTATCTTCTGATAAACACTACACACAACCAAAGAGATACTGCCATGACTACTGCATTCAAACTCAGCTACACCTACCCCGCCCTTCAGCCGGTTGACCTTCACAAAATTGATGCCCGCGCCCTCGAGTGCGTGAAGCTGCTCGGCTGGAACGACCTGCCCGACCGCCTGATTGAAGCCATCGAAGCCGATCTGATCGGGTTTCACGAAGAGCTTACCGGCCGATTCTCAACCCGCGATACGGCCGTGCATCAGCGCCGCGCAAGCGTTCGCTACTGGGTACGCTGCTACCTCGGCGGCCTGTGCACCTACGACACCGCCCTAAAAATGCTGGAAGTACCCGGCCAATAGCACGCGGATCGGGCGGATTTTCAAGCGCGGATTTGCGCGGATTTATTTTTGGGTGATGCGGGTTTCCCGCGGCTGGCTCAGCGCCATAAAATGGCATGGGGCTTTGTGAGGGCTGGTGCCCGTCACCCAAAAAGGCAGGCCATGCCAAAACCTGAACCGCATTTTGTTTATTTTCGGGCTGATGTGTTCCCAAACCTGAACCCGATTTTTTGCCTGATGCAAGAACCTCCCGACCACCATGATTTCCCCGAAGAGCACGAGCTGCCGATCGACGGTGTGCTCGATCTCCATCTGTTCCGGCCCAAAGAGGTGAAGGAGCTCGTGCCGGATTACATCGATGCCTGCATCGAAGCCGGCATCTTCCAGCTGCGCATCATCCACGGCAAGGGAACCGGCACGCTGCGGAGGCTGGTGCACAGCATTCTTGAACGGCACCCCGCCGTAAAAGCCTACTACCCCGGCACCGGAACCGGCAACTGGGGCGCTACCTCCGCCGATTTAATCCCGCCGGAAGCCACGCGAAACGATGGTGAAAACCCGTCCGGCATTTAGCATCTTTTAAAGTGCAATTTAAAGCGCATAAAAGTATTCTTCGGCATAAACAAAACCGAGCCCTCATCCATCGAAACTTTCCTGCCATGAACCATCATCCCATTTTAAAACAGGCACGGTCGGCCTTTGCGCTTGCCGTGCTTTTTCTGTTTGCCGCGGTACTTCAGCCGGGCGGTGTATTTGCCGAAAACAGCGAAAGCAAGCTGGTGCGCACTACCGACCTCACCCGGATTCAGCAGCTGAGCCAGGTAACGGTCTCCCCCGACGGCACCCATGCCGCTTACGTAGTACGCTCGGTTGAGCACGAAGGCGGGCAGGACTACCGCTACGTAAACCAGCTCTGGATGGTGCGCATCGACGAAAGCGGTCACGAGCCGGTGCAGCTCACCCGCCATCCGGCAGGGGCTTCGCAGCCGGCCTGGCACCCCGATAACCGCCGCATCGCCTTCACCCGTGCCATTGATGGCCGCTCTCAAATCTACGTACTCGACCTGCGCGGCGGCGAAGCCGTACCCTACACCACCGCCGAAAACGGCGCCTCCAACCCGGCCTGGAGCCCCGACGGCAACCTGCTGCTGTTCTCAAGCACCTACAGCCACAGCAGCCTGCTCCAGAAAGAAAGCTTTGCGGAGGGTCCAGCATGGCCGGTCGAAAAACCCGGCATCGCGCCGCTGCCCCGCGATCACGGCATCAGCCCTGACCCCGACGGCAGCATCGAACAGATCCGGGCCTGGCTCCACCACAACGAGCTGGAAAACAGCCCGGCCGTGCTTAACCGGCTCGACTTTCAGGGGGAGCGCGCCCTCAGCCCTGAGCGCAGCTACACGCACTGGTTCGTGATGGCTGACGCCCCCCGCGCCGAAGCCCGCCCCCTCACCCTGCACACCGGCTACCACAGCTTCAGCGGCGCCGCCTGGATGTGGGACAGCCAGAACATCGTGCTTGCCGGAAACCTGCAAACCGATGCCCACCCCGACCGCGTGGCCGACAGCCACCTCTACACCATGAATATCAGCGATACCCGGCTGGTGCGGCTGGCCGGCACCCTGGGCTTCAGCTACAGCAACCCGCTGCCCTCGCCCGACGGCCGCCTCGTTGCCTTCCGCGTGTTCGACAACAGCGAGCGCGGCTACAACCAGGCCTACATTGGCGTGCACGACCTGCGCAGCAACAGCAACCGCTACATCGGGCAGGATATCGACCGTAACCTCGGCAACATGGCCTGGAGCCGCGACAGCAACAACATCTACGCCACCGCAGCCCAAAACGGCGGCTTCCCGCTCTTCCTCATTAATGCACGCACGGGCATAGGCGAGCGCCTCACAAGCGAAGAAACCGGCATCCGGGCCTTCGACCTCAGCCGCGGTCTGCTTGTTTATGTGGAAACCAGCTGGCAAAATCCCTTCGAACTCTACCGGGCCGATACCAGCGCCCGAAACGCCATGCGGCTGAGCGACCACAACCACAGCTGGCTCGCAGAACGGCAGCTCTCCGAGCCGGTGAAGCACACCTACACCACCCCCGACGGCCTCGAAATCGAATACTGGGTTATGAAGCCCGCCAATTACCAGCCCGGCCAAAAATTCCCGACCCTCTTGCAGATTCACGGCGGACCCAGCGCCATGTGGGGCACGGGCGAAGCCAGCATGTGGCACGAATTCCAGCTGTTTGCCGCGCACGGCTTCGGCATTGTGTTCTCCAACCCGCGCGGCTCGGGCGGCTACGGCTACGATTTCCAGCGGGCCAACCACCGCGACTGGGGCAACGGCCCGAAACGCGACGTGCTCGGTGCCCTCGATGATGCCGTTAGGAAATACAGCTGGATCGACACCGACCAGCTCGTGATTACCGGCGGCTCCTACGGCGGCTACCTCGTAGCCTACGTTGTGGCCAAAGATCACCGCTTCAAAGCCGCCGCCGCACAGCGCGGGGTGTACGAGCTCAGCACCTTCTTCGGCGAGGGCAACGCCTGGCGCCTGGTGCCCGACCGCTTCGGCGGCTTCCCCTGGCAGCCCGAGGTGTACCGCGTGCTCCGGCACGACTCGCCCTTCACCTACGTGCACCAAATCCGCACCCCGCTGCTCATCCTGCACGGCGATGTGGACCTTCGCACCGGCGTGAGCCAGAGCGAGATGATGTACAAAGCCCTCAAAGTGCTGGAGCGCGAGGTCGAGTACATCCGCTACCCCGGCGGCGACCACGAGCTTTCGCGCTCCGGAAACGTGCACCACCGCAAAGACCGGCTGCTGCGCATGATCGAGTTCTTCAGCCGCTACACCGATGCCGGCTGAACCAGCCTCATGCCCCGAAGCCATCGTGTGATTCAAAACACCTTTGCAGGTGCTGCTGCGCTGTAATTTTTTTCAGGAGGGGGAAACTCCGTGCACATCACGGTCTTTCGTGCCAAAGGGTAATTCCCAAACCTGCGGATAATCCCCTGCTTTTTTTGGGGGGAGTTACGATGCTGCGACTTGCTCAGGGTCCAATTGAAACATGCGTATCCGGGATCTGACTGCCGGATTGTGCTGCGCTGTTTTTTTTTGATGCATCGGAATTGTGGTAATCTGCCCCGGAAACCCAAAACCACGGGATATGCCGTAGGTTTGGGCGCTATCGGCTGCCACGAAAGACCTTGATGCGCACGGAGTTCCACCCCATAAATAAAATGAAATGAAAGACCCTGATGCGTTGTGTACTTTTCGGGCGGGGTTTTGGGCGTGCTGAGGGTAAATGAAGCGGTAAGCTGAGTTGCAGTTTGATTTTAAAAAGGCAATAGCTAAATTATAATTCATGTATCCTAAATAGTAGTATGTGCTTATCTGTCAGGCAGATGGCATGTTTTTTATCCTGAACCCAACCATTTTGACCCATGGAAGCTTTCACCTATGGCAATTACAAAATCCGGCAGCAGTCGCCTGGATCGCCCACTGCAGGTGATATCGTAGAAGATATCATGAATGCTGAAATCAAGATTAAAGATAAGGACGGCACCGAGCGTGCTTTTGAGGTCCGCGACGGTAAAATCAAGCGCGAAATTAAGGGCTATGACATTGGCAACATGATTATCGCCGTACTTTTTGTGCTGATGATGATTCTGATGTTTTTCCTCTCCTACCTTTGGTGGACCGCCCGCTAAGCGCCCCGTATTTTTTAAGGCGAAGTTATTCTGAAACCCGCACCATGGCCAACACCCGAAAAGGGAACCGGCCGGGGGCGGGTTTTTGGGTTTGGGGGGGTAAATCTGTCAAAATTGTGATGGTGTTTGCTTTAGGAGTGCGTGCAATTGGTATTCAGCTGAGCGGTTGAAGATCAGGCTTGTGAGCTTTGTACAAACCTGGGTTGAGACGCCTCGTTGACCTCAAAAATCAGGGCATTGAGCTGATCAGGCGGGCAGAAGTACAAAAACTCACATAAGGTGAAGCGTGGAAGGCAAAACACTGAAGTGAGAAAAAGCCGCATAAAACAAAGGGAAACTGTACCCGTTGTTGTTTAAATTTATTCTTTGCATATTATTATCACTATGGCAAATAAAACAGTAGATAAAATCAAGCGGGCTATTGTACGCGGGTTCGCATCGGGTATAGATTTAAGTACCCCTTCCAGGTTTAAGCCTGCCCACCATCAGTACGGCAAAGAAGCACTCGCGAATGACTTTAATCGGGTAGGCAACGACATCCGTGCTTCTATGAACGCTGTTAATCAAGATTCCAAGCCGCGGGTTTACTGAAAGATCTATGCCACGCAGTAAGAGTGATAGTCAGGATAGAATTACTTTAGCGCAGTTTTCCGGCCCTCTCCCTCCTTCCCAAGAGTTTGCAAATTACGAAAATATTTTACCCGGAGCCGCGGACCGTATATTGAAAATGGCCGAAATTGAGCAGGAGGCCCGCATTAAGTCGCAACGTTCAGAGCTGCGAATGCTTTTTGTCTCGCACATCATTGGCCAGGTCTTTGCATTCCTTTTAGGACTAATTGGTATAGGTGCCGGATTTTATTTAATTCTTAATGGACATGATGTAACCGGCCTGGGTGTTTTAGTAGGAAGCCTTGCTGCTATTGTTGGTGCTTTCATCTATAAGCAGCGAAAAGAGTAATCTTTTTTGATCCATTAAGTTTTGTTTCACACTTTGGTGATAACCTGCCCATAAGTCTTGGCAGGATGCCTGAAGGAGGGGCAGGAATAGCAATCGCGCTTCAAATCCGGCAGACTGTCGGAAGACTGCTATAATGCATGATTTTTGCCAGTCGCGGTAATGTTCCCATCTCGATTCAGCATAACAGGGCTGACCAACCCGCCGCTTTCCTGCAGCTGTTTACCCGGCAATTAATTCTGTTTTTCGCTTCTTTTGATGATTCAATTTGTCAGAATCATCATGCATTGGCTCCCTTCTTCCCCGAAATTAACCGCTACCTTGTTGGTTATTGGTTCCGGCAACCAAGCGCTATGCCTGATTCAGATTAGCAAGCTTAACGGCATGGTTATCCGTGCAGGATGTGACCACTCCGCCGCACGATCCACTCCGACATGCTTGCTTTTTTTTATCCCCCTCACGCCCCGTCCCATACACAATCCCGCATTTTTAATGGTACCTTACGCCCTCCTTATCACCCTATTCACTCAGGATTTTGTACCATGCACCGGTTTAGCGTTGTTTTAGTTGCTTTTGCGCTTTGTGCGCTGTTTTCAGTTCTTCCAACCCTGGCTGATGCGCAGGCGCAGGCGCAGGCACAGAGCCTGCCGGAGTTGGTCGTGGGGGAAACCTATCGGGTTGAGACTACTGAGGGCAGTGTTTTTGTGGGGCAGCTGATTTCAGTGAGTTCCGAAACCATTGTATTGCTTACGGATAGCACGGGCGAGATCACCATCCGCAGAGCAAATATCAGGCGCATCGCCCTGCTGGATGCGGGCCATACCTTATCCGCCGAATACCGCCACAGAAATCCGAACGCTACCCGCTACCTGTTTGCGCCCAATGCCATCGGCCTCAGAAAAGGGCAGGGCTATTATCAGAATACCTGGGTGTTTTTCAACAATGCGAACTATGGCGTGTCGGATCGTTTTTCAGTGGGTTTGGGAACCGTGCCGCTGTTTTTGTTCGGTACTTCTACGCCGGTCTGGATTACGCCGAAAGTGTCTGTTCCGCTTGCAAGCGAGCGGTTTCACCTTTCCGCGGGGGCGCTGCTTGGGGGCGTGCTGGGCACCGACAGCGGTGTGGGAGGGGTGTTCTACGGCACGGCTACCTACGGCGGCACCGACAGCAATGTGTCGCTGAGCCTGGGGTACGGCTTCAGCAACGGAGATATTTCCAGCTCGCCGGTTGTGAATCTGAGTGCCATGCACCGGCTCTCACGCACGGGCTGGCTCATCACGGAGAATTATTTTTTCCCCGGAAGCGGCGAAAACGGAATTATCTCACTCGCCTACCGCTATGCGGCCGAAAACATATCCGCCGATTTCGGGCTGGTGAGGCCATTGGAAGATCTCGGAGCGCTTATCGGCATCCCGTGGCTGGGCATCACCATCCCGTTCGGGAATTAGCCGCGAGGCAGGTGAAGCCGTAGCGGTCAGGCCGGTTCCGGTCCTGCTTCTGCAGCCTGCTCCTCACGCAGTTCGATGAGGCGCTGCTTTTCATCTTTTATGCGCTGGCGCTCGAGTCGTCTGAAATACCTCCTGAAGAAGAAGTTATGTTTCAGCGCCTCCATATTTTCATCCAGCCCCTGACTGCTGCTTCGCAGGTTTTCGAGTGTTTCACCGAGGTTGGCGGCCATGGTGGTATCGTTGATGAGCGCACCAATGGTGCCTTCCCCGCTGTTGATGCGGGTCATGATTTCGCCAAGCTGCTGCGAAGCGATTTCCGTTTTGGCGGCGGTCTCCTGCAGTTTTTCCATAAAGGTGTACACATTCTGCTGGGTTACTTCAATAATCTCATCAAAGTCCTCAGAGCTTTTTTTGAAGTTATCTATGGTTTGGGCCATGTTGTCGGCAATGGTCTCGTCAAAAATCATCCGGCCCACGCTGCCCTCTCCGCTGTTCACGAAGGTTAGGATTTCGGACAGCTGATTGGTGATGATCTGCGCGCTGTAGGCTGAGGCCTGCAGGCTTTGCATAATTTCATCGGTTTCCACAGGCTCCTGCGAGGCAATGTGCTGACCGTCACGCACGGTCGGCGCTCCGCTTGTGCCCTGTGTGATGACGAGCACCCGGTCACCGATAATCCCTTCCGACCCTATGCTGGCCTTGCTGTCTGCCTTAATGAACTCCTGCACGTTCCGCCGCACAAAAAAGCTGACCTGCACCGTGGAGTCGTTGATGATGGCAATATTATCCACAATGCCGACATTGATGCCCGAATAGCGCACGTTCTTGCCCACAAGCAGCCCGCTCACGTTCTGAAAGTCGGTGGTTATCTGAAAAACCGGGTTGAACAGGTTTTGCTGCTTGCCTACAAAGAAGATGATGATCATGAAGATCACGAGTCCGAAGACTAAAAATATACCTAAGCGGGTTTTAAATGCCGGGCTGAAATTATCCATGATGGGGTTGGGCTTTGGCGGAAGAGGGTTCTCTGAATTTGAAAAAAGACTGAATAAGCGGGTCCGAAGATTGTTCGAAGGATCGGATGGTACCTTCCATGTGTACTTCGCCCTCATTCAGCATAATCACGCGGTCGCCGGTTGCGCGGGCACAGGCGATATCGTGCGTGATGATGACCGATGAGGTGTTGTACTTTTTTTTGACGTTGTTGATGAGCATGCTTATTTCATCGGAGGTCACAGGGTCGAGCCCGGTGGTGGGCTCATCATACAGCATAATCATGGGATCAACCACGATGGTGCGGGCAAGACTTGCCCGTTTGCGCATGCCGCCGGAAAGCTGCGACGGCATTTTGTTGATGGTATCTGAGAGGCCCACGTTTTCGAGGGCTTCCTCTATTTTGGCATCTATTTCTTTTCGGCTGAGGTGCTTTTTGATCCGGACCAGCGGGAATTCGAGGTTTTCCCTGATGGTCATGGAGTCGTACAGCGCGCCTCTCTGAAACAGAAATCCGATTTTAACCCGGAGCTCCGCCAGTTCGCGGTCGTTCATTTCCTGCACGTTTTCCCCGAAAATGCGGATGGTGCCGGCGTCGGCTCTCAGCAGGCGCACCATGCATTTGATGAGCACGGATTTCCCGGAGCCGGATTTCCCCAGCACCACGAGGTTCTCGTTTTCAAACAGTTGGAGGGAGAGGTCCCTGAGCACTTCCACCTTGTCGAATCCCTTCCGGAGGTTTTTGACCTCTATCACGGGTTTGGGGGGCAGGGCCGCTGTGGCCTCGCGCGCGATGTTGCTGATTTCCTGTTCCATATTGGTTTAATACAGCATATCGGTGATTTGCACGGCAATGAGATCAATCAGGATCACAAACACCGAGGCGAGTACGACCGACTGATTGGCCGCCTTGCCTACGCTTTCGGTGCCGCGCCCTGCCGTGAAACCTTTGTAGCAGCCCACAAAACCGATAGCTGCGCCGAAAAAGAAGGTTTTGATAACGGCCGGGAAAAAGTCTGAAAACCAGATGGCACTAAAAGCCTGTGTAAAGAAGAGCGTAAAGGTTACGTCGCCCTTGATGTTGGCGCCCGCCCAGCTGCCCAGGATGCCGAAGGCATCGGCATACAGCACCAAAACCGGAATCATGAGGGTAGCGGCAAGCACCCGCGGCACCACGAGGTACCGCATCGGGTTGGTGGAAGAGACCTCCATGGCGTCGATCTGCTCGGTAACCTTCATGGAGCCAAGTTCGGCGCCCATGCCCGAGCCGATTTTTCCACAGCAGATGAGGGCGGTAACTACGGGACCCATCTCTCGCACCAGCGACAGCGCTACCATGCCCGGCAGCATGGAGGTAGCCCCGAAATTTGCGAGAATCGGCCGGCTTTGGATGGTAAGGACCAGCCCGATTACGAGACCTGTTAGGGAGATGAGCGGCAGGGTTTTATTCCCCACTTTGAAACACTGCCGCAGGAACTCCCGGAATTCGAAATCGCGGGAGAAGGTCGCTTTGAGGGTGAGCCAGGCGAACAGGCAGAACTCACCGACCTCACGAAAGAACCGGGTGGTAAGCTGCGTTTTTTTGATCGCATTGTCGCTGATCTTAATCGCCTGTGTTTTTACCGAAGGCAGCTTGGGGATTCGCTGAAGGACAGGCCGGATGGCTTTCATCTGTATGGGGTATTATTCAGTGACAGCCCCGATTGAGGCGCTGCAAATACAGATGAAACTCTGCTGCACGGGATAATGCTAATGCCTGAACGGAATTCAGACATATAACAGAATACGGATTAAATAGTTCTGCTGTGCATTATAAGGTGTTGTTTTACAGTAAAATAAGTGGTGTTTGTCGGGGGCGGACCTACCCGGGTGTAAAGGAGGGAGGTGGAGCCCGGTGAGAACCTTGTGATTCTTTTTTGCTTTATGATGGATTTTGGGATGCCGGAAGCGGGACGCTGCCGGCTGGGGCAGCCAATAAAGCCGGAAGTCAGGGAGTTTCACAAAGAAGGGCTGAAGCTGCTGATTTTATTTCAGAGCTTCAGCCCTAACTGTTCAGAATCGGCGGTTTTGTCGGAATTGCGCAGCTTTAGTTGCTGTACAGAATATCCGTCAAATAATCTTCCTTATCCAGCGAGGCCGGGAACGCGGTTACGAAGCTGAGATCCGGCTTTTGCGTGGAGATAATGGAAGGAATTACGTTGGATGTTCTGAACCAGTCGCTCTTGCCCGACCTGCTGTTTACCATCACCAGTAAATCAGATTCGGACAAATCATTTAAGACAATATTAATGATGTCTTCAATGGAGCGTACACTTCGCAGGCTCATTTCCTGCTCAGACTGAATGAGGTACAGGTCCCTGTTCAGTTTGCTTTCATCCTGCTCAAAGTAAAGAATCTCGAGCCCGGTTTTAAGGTTCTCTGCAAGTTTAAACAGGGATTCCAGCAGCGCCAGAGAGTTGCGGCCCGAATAGCTTTGCGGGTTCATCACCACTACAATCTTATTGAAAGTCGAGACCGGTTTGGTGATTTTACAGATGTATGTCTGCTGTTTGGTTGTGAGCAAAACCTGATCAAGAATGCTGCCGAAAATCCGCATCGGGGTTGAAATAACGCCGTTCCACCCGATAACAATATCGGTGATGGCATTGTTTGCAGCGGCATTTCTGATACCTTCAGCAATATTGAGGTTGGTTTCAACCACGGGATTGGCCTGACTGTTTACCGCGTGAATGTGGCCTTTGGCAACTTCCAGCGTTTTATGGGCGCGCTCCCGCTGCTTGTCTTCGTCTTTGAAAGTGTTAATGACTGCAAGCGGGAAAATCGGGCTTTTGTCGTCCGTTTTTAGGTTTGAGGCGAACTCAATAAGCCGGGCGGAAGTAACCGGGTTTGCCAGAGGTACAAGCAGCCGCTGTCTGATTTTGGTGTCGGTTTCCAGCTCCAGAGTGTCGTCGTCGGTTAGCTTCAGGCCGAATTTCTCAACAACCATCGGCCCTATGATACAGGTCACCAGAATCATCATAATGGCACCATTCAGGATTTCCTCTCCAATCAGGCCGACTTCCATCCCGATAAAGGTTGCAGCAAGGGTAGCGGCCGCCTGGGAGTTGGTCAATCCGAAAATAACCCAGGCCTGATCATTGCTGAAGCCAAGCAGTTTTGAAGACGTAAAAGCAGCCACCCATTTGGAAACAACCACAATAGCTGTCATAACGCCCATAATGAACCAGACTTCATATCCGCTGGTGAGCACCTGCACATCAACCTGCATGCCCACAAAAATGAGAAAAAGCGGGATAAAGAACGCATCACCGAAAAACTCCACGCGATTTTTGAGCGGACCTTTATTCGACAGCAGCGGGTTGAGCGCCAGACCGGCAAGAAAAGCCCCTACGATGGCTTCAATGCCGATTACCTCGGCCAGCCAGGAGCACATCAGCATCATTCCTATCACATAAACATAGGTAAACCGGCCTTTTTCGCCCATGTACTGAAAGAAGCTGAAGCTCATCTTCGGAAAGATCACAAACATAAAAACCAGATACAGCGCAAAAAGACCGATGAGCGTAACCCAGAAAAGGGTATCGAGATCGCCGTCTACCGAGCGGGCAACCACTGCCAGAACCAGCAGTGCCACGGTATCTGTGATGATGGTACCGCCGACCGCGGTTGTAACGCTTTTCTCTTTGTTGAGCCCCAGCCTCGAGATAATGGGATAGGCGACCAGCGTATGGGAGGCAAACATGCTGGCTATCAGGATAGAGGCCGGTACCGAATAGCCGATCCAGATGAATATCAGCGTACCGCTGATTTGGGGGATCAGGAAGGTCAGTGCACCAAAAACCAGCGTGTTGTTCCGGTCTTTCTTAAACTGACTAAGGTTGATTTCAAGGCCGGCAAGAAACATCAGGTACAGCAGGCCTACCTTGCCGAGCACATCAATAACGCCGGCTGCTTCTATGAACCCCAGGCCTTTGGGGCCTACGAAAGTTCCGGCAAGAAGCAGCCCGACAATGCCGGGCAGCCTTATTTTCTGAAACAGAATCGGGACCACCAGAATGATGAGCAGCAGCAGTCCGAAGGTTAAAACGGGCTCTGTGGAAATAGAGATTACAAAACTATCCATTGGTAATAAGAGTTGTAATCAGAGCAGGTGATAAACCCCTCCCGCCGGGAATATGTGTGTGACACACACATCGTATCCGTAAAGGAGACGCTTATATAGCTCCTCTGAAAAAAGTGAATAATTCAGAAGTCAAAGGAGCTATGAATGCACAAGTGCCCTTTGTCTTCTCTCAAAGCCTGCGAAGTTAGCTGTCGGGTTCGGGCAGAGAGAATTAGCCCTATCAGAAAAAATCCGAATTCACCCCAAAAATTTAGTGGGTCCTCCGCTCAGGCATGGCTGCCTGATTAAGCTGAACTAAAATAGAGCGGCGTGATATGTGAACCAAACCGGCGGCTTCACAAATTACATTTTTAAAAAAAAGACCCGTTCTGAAGCAGCCTTTATGTTCATTTTTGGACTGATTTACAGCGCATGGATCAGTCGGGGCGAAAAGGCAAAACTTCAGCTTAAAAGAGAACCGGGGTAAGGCCGTTTCTGAACGCCGTGGCTCCCGGTCATGCTCGGGTCATGCTCGGGTCAGGTTCGGGTGATGATGGCTGCATTGCCCGGGCCCTTTGCCCGGCTCCGTATCTGGTAGCTGATGCTGAGGCAAGGGGGGGATCATGATTAACCCTCGACATGTGCATCAGACGACTTGTGCCCGATAGGACGGCCGCAGATATTGGAATTTTAATTGACCGCTTGTTCACTTATTTTGCGTGTTCACGATTCGTGAACACGCAAAATAAGTGAACACCATGAAAACTGAAATGCTTGAAAAAGCCCTGACCCATATCGCGTCTGAAATTGATTTGAAGGCCGAATTTACAGGCAGGACTAACACGGGTCCGGAGGGAGCCGGTACGCAACTCATTTTTGGACTTGATGGCAAAGAAATTGTCCGTAGGGCAGAGGTTCGCAGTGAAGTTCGTGCGCATCAGCTTCAGCAGTTAAATGAACTGCAGCAAACAGAAGGGCCGATAATCCTGGTTGCGGCACGGCTGTCGCCTGCGATTAAGAAGATGTTGTCAGACAGCGGAATCGACTGGCTGGAGGAGTCAGGAAATATCCGGCTTAAGGATGGGGATAAGCTGATTTGGATTGATCGCAAAGGCCCCCCAAAGGCATCCGGAAATCCTGCAAAAAACCGCGCATTCACCAAAACAGGGTTGAAAGTCGTTTTTTTATTTCTTTATGATGAAAGCTGGCTGAACCGAACCTACCGCGATATTGCGGAAGCTGCAGGAGTTGCACTCGGTACTATAAAACAGGTACTTGACGGCCTTAGGATGCATGGGTATTTACTTCAGATAAATAAAAAAAATATCAGGCTGAAAAACCGCAGTAAATTGTTGGATCAATGGATAAGCGCCTATACCGACGAACTGAAACCCAAAATCATAACCGGAAATTATAGTTTCATAAACCGTGAAACTGAGCTGAATTGGAAAAGTCTGCCACTTGGCTCTGATACGGTTTGGGGAGGGGAACCCGCTGCCGATCTCATCATTCAAAATCTCAAACCGGTTACGTTTATTCTTTACTCAAAAGCGGTGCGATCAGAACTCATAAAAAAGCTAAAACTTGTTCCAAACCCGAAAGGAATCGTTGAGCTTCGTGTACCATACTGGACGGTAGAGAGCGAAAACCCTGCGACAGCACCATTATTAGCCGTTTACACTGACCTGATGGAATCAGGCGACCCCAGAAATATTGAATCAGCCGGAAGACTCTATGCGTGAACCGCTTAAGATTAAACCTGAAGACCTTCGGCAACAGCGGTTTAAGGAACTACTGAACCTCTGCGAACCGGTTTTTGCAACATTTGGGGTAGATTTTTATCTGCTTGGGGCCATAGCGCGCGATGTGTGGTACAGCAAAGATCAGCTCACTTCAAGATCAACGAGAGATGATTTGGCAATACCACTCAGATTTATTTGATATTTCACCGGAGCCGGATTTGGCAGAAATCGGATGCATGGTAATTGGCAGGGAGATCCGCAAAATCACCGAAGGAAATTCAACACTGCGAAACCGGATCCGGATTTTGTTATCACTAAATCAGCAAAAACAGAAAAAGATGGCGGAAATTATTGCAGGAAACAGAAGGTCTCTGGAAGAAGCAGAAAACTGGTTCAGGCTGATTCGGTCAGGTTTCGAAGGGGAGTAGCAGCGAAACCAGGGTTATTTGGCGGGTGGCTCAGTTTGAAGCCGGCTGATGCGCTGCCCGGCTGACCCCGCCTTACTGACTTACACCCCCACCATCTCCCCAAGCCAATCCATCCCGAAAAAAACCGTACTTTACGGAAAAGCGAATCCGGAAAGTCAAAAAAGAAATCCCAAATGGCAGCAGGAAATTTTAATACCGCTAACCAAACCTACCGCGCCCTGATGGGCAATGGCCTTATTTATACGGTCCCCCGTTTTCAGCGCGACTACAGCTGGACTGAAGAAGAATGGGATGACCTTTGGCGCGATATTGAAAGTGTGATGGAGCCGGAAGGTGATGATGCGCATTACATGGGGTATCTCGTGCTCCAAAGCAGAGACAGTAAAAACTTTGATATTATCGATGGTCAGCAGCGGCTCACGACCCTCAGCATCATGGTACTCGCTGTGCTGGCCAATCTGCAAAAACAAATTGACAGTGGTAACGAATCGGAAAACAACCGCCGCCGGCAGGATCAGCTTCGGAATTCCCTTATCGGCTATCTCGACCCGGTCACGCTTTTGTCGAAGTCGAAGCTTAACCTGAACCGAAATAATGACAGCCTTTACCAGACCTATCTTGTACCTCTTCAGCCGGCTCCGCGCAGGCGCTTAAAAGCTTCAGAGCATTTGCTCCGAAACGCTTTTGAGTGGTTTGATGAGAAGATTGGTTTGAAGTATCACACGGGTGAAGAACTTGCAGGATTTATTGACCGGCTAACGGACAAGCTGTTTTTTACGGTGATTACTGTAGCTGATGAGCTGAACGCATACAAGGTATTCGAAACCCTGAATGCAAGGGGTGTGAAACTGTCTTCAACGGACTTGCTGAAAAATTATCTGTTTTCTGTAGTACACAGTCAGAATCAGACCGTGCCTGAATTTGAACTCGAAAAGCTGGAACAACGGTGGGAGGAGCTTTCCGGCAAGCTGGAGGCTGACAGTTTTCCTGACTTTCTGCGGGTTCACTGGAACAGCCGGAACCGGTTTTTGCGGCAGGCAGAGCTGTTTAAGCGAATAAGGGATCAGGTCAGAAACCGGGAGCAGGTTTTCACCCTTATCCGTAAGCTGCAGGCTGATGTGGACACTTACGTGGCCCTCTCAAAACCGGAGGATGAACTTTGGAAGCCGGCACAGAAGCCGTATCTCAGGGAGCTGCGGATGTTCAGTGTGCGGCAGGTGTACGCCCTGCTGCTGGCCGCATACCGGAATTTCAGTGAGAAGGAATTTGAAGACCTGCTGCGGGTAATCAGCATCATTTCTTTCCGGTACAATGTAATATCAAACAATCCCCCCAATGAGCAGGAGCGTATCTATAACAAAATCGCCGTAAGCATGGAGAAAGAGGGGATGACTTACAGAGATGTGATTTCGGAGCTTAAAGAACTGTATGTGCCTGATGAGGAGTTTAAAGCCTCATTTGCAAATAAAACCCTGAAAACCACCCAATCCCGTAACAAGCGTATCGTGCGGTATATCTTTGCCCGGCTTGAAAAGCATCTCAATGGCAATGAGCCTGATCCGGACAGCGCGGCCGTCAGCCTTGAGCATATCATGCCTGAAAATCTTTCAGAGGCATGGCTGTCTGTTGATGATGCCGATCACGCACAGTTTGTGTATCGCCTTGGAAATATGTGTCTGCTTTCCGCCACCCAAAACCGCGCCATCGGCAATGCCGGCTTTGCGCAAAAGCGGAGCATTTATGAAGAAAGTGCTTATGAGCATACCCGAAGAATAGCATCGGAAAACACAGCCTGGGACCCCTCCCGTATTGAGCAGCAACAGCAATGGCTCGCCCGGCAGGCGGCCGCCATCTGGCGGGTGGCTCAGTTTGAGTGATCATTTCTTTCCCCAATAAAAAGCCAGGACTCCTTTCAGCGATGCAGGGCATCACCGGGGGGAAGTCCGGGCTGAGTTGACAGGCGTTATGGCTGATTTACATCAGGCCGGCATCGGCTCAATGTGTTTTTCCACAAATGCAGCGAGAATCTCGTGCAGGTCGGGTTTGCCGATTTCCTGCAGGTCGTAGGTTACCCGCGCCGTTGGTTTTTGGATGCTGATGATGCGGCTCAGGTCGATCGGGGTGCCGATTACGAC
>NZ_JAIUMX010000083.1:0-15615 GCF_022565315.1 Cyclonatronum sp.
AAATTTTATCCTTTCATTTTAACGCATCCCTCCAACCTATGATTGATTTTATAAAACAGGTATTTGCATCGGCCATTGGCTTCATAATGGTATTTGTACTGTTTTTCTTTTTCCTGTTTATCCTGTTTGTCGCAACCTCCAGCGACCCGGAACCGAAGGTAAGCCCGAACACCGTTTTGTTCATGAAAGCTTCCGGTGCCATCCCTGAGCGTATGAGCAGCGACCCCTTTGAGCAGCTTTTTTTCGGCGGTTCTCCGGGAGACTTCTCCGTTCGCAGTTTTGAACAAAACCTGCGCAAAGCAGCCGCCGATGATAACATTAAAGGAATTCTGCTAGAAGTTGATTTTGTAACCGCCTCATGGCCAACCCTTCAGCAGCTGCGGCGCGCAATGCTGAACTTCCGGGAAGATTCCGGCAAGTTCATCTACGCCACAACCAACGATCTCGGCCTGAACGAACAGGGTTTTTACCTTGCAAGCGCTGCCGATTCCATCTTCGCCCCGCCCATGAGCATCATGCAGTTCGACGGCTTCGTGCTGGAAGGCATGTTCCTCAAATCCATGCTCGATGAAATCGGCGTAAAGGCTGAAGTGATTCATCAGGGCGCGTATAAATCAGCCGGCGATATGTTTCAGCGTACCAATTTTTCGGCAGCTGACCGCGAGCAGCTCACCGCAATTTTCAGCCACATCACCGATGAGCTGGAACAGGCCGTTGCAGAACGCACCGGCATGAGCCGTGCAGAAGTGACCGCGATGATGAATCAGCCGCCCCGCCTCGATGTGGAGTATTACGCTGAGCGCGGCCTCATCGACGCCATCGTGTTCCCCTCCGAACTCGAAAACCGGATCAAAGCCCGCCTGGGCCTCGGCGAAAGTGATGACCTGAACCGTATTGCCAGCCGCCGGTACGACCGCGTGAGCGACCGCAGCGCCGGCCTTGAGCGTGCGCCCCGGGAAGCCGTTGCCGTAATTTACGCAAACGGCGCCATCATGCCCGGCACCGACGACCCCTTCCCCTTTGGCGGTGAGCAGGGCATTAACGTAGATAACTTCAAACGCTCGCTCGACCGCGCCCTCAGCGATAACAATGTGAAAGCCATCGTTGTGCGCATCAACAGCCCGGGCGGTTCTGCGGCTACCTCCGATGCCATCTGGCAGCTCATTCAGGAAGCCCGCGAGCAGAAGCCCGTCGTAGCCTCCATGGGCGCCGTTGCAGCATCCGGCGGCTACTATATCGCAATGGCCGCCGAAACCATCGTAGCCGACCGCACCACTATCACAGGCTCAATTGGCGTAATCGGCATACGTTTCGATGCCAGCCGCCTGCTCGAAGACCGCATCAAACTCGACTTCGACGAACTCCGCTTCCACGAAAACGCAAACTGGTTCAGCCCTACGCGTCCGCTCACCGGTGCACAGCGCGATGCCTTCAGCTTCTTCATCGACGATGCCTACGACAAATTCCTCGCCCGCGTATCCGAAAGCCGCGGCATGAGCGTCGAAGAAATCCACGAAGTGGCACAGGGCCGCGTTTGGAGCGGCGAAGACGCCCGCAACATCGGCCTGATTGATGCCGTTGGCGGCCTTGACCTCGCCGTACAGTTCGCAGCCGACAAAGCCGGCCTCGAAGCCTGGAGCATCCGCGAGTTCCCGCGCGAGCAAAGCTTCATCGAAACACTCGCTTCCCGCGCAGAAGTGAGCGTGCGCAGCGTGTTCAGCCGCAACATCCCGATGTACGAAGAAATGAGCTTCATCCGCCACATGGCAGAAACCTCCGCGCGCCCGCACGCCTGGGCCATCCTTCCCTGGCAGCTCGAAGTGAAATAAGGCCTCAGCGCACATCAGCCTAAAAAAACAAAAACGCCCGTCCGGAACTCCTCTCCCGGACGGGCGTTTTTTTTACCCGTTACACCAACCACAGCTCACAAATAATAAGCCGGACTCCGGCTGCACGGGTCATTCCGGCCTTTATTTTTTTGGGGAAACAACTTGCACATCACTGGCTGTCGTGCTGCTCCTGATATCCCAAGCCTGCGGCTAATCCCGTGCTTTTTTGTTGGGGCGCTCCCCGTTACAGCGCACCTCCAACCCAAAAACACAATCCGGAATCCGGAAACCGGCCGCAGGCAGGATATAGCCCCGCCTACTGATTCATCGAAATCAGAAACTCCTGATTGTTCCGGGTGCCGCGGATTTTATCCATCATAAACTCCACCGCTTCAAGAGGCGACATGTTCGACAGGAAGCGGCGCAGCAGTACTACTTTCTGACGCTCATCATCCCGAACGAAAAGTTCCTCCTTTCGGGTGCCGCTCTTGAACACATCAATAGCCGGGAAAACCCGCTGTTCGGCAATCCGGCGGTCGAGTACCATTTCCATATTACCGGTACCTTTAAATTCCTCGAAAATAACATCATCCATGCGGGAGCCGGTGTTCACCAGGGCCGTTGCCAGAATGGTGAGGCTGCCGCCGTTTTCGATGTTACGGGCAAGGCTGAAGAGTTTCCGGGGCTTTTTCAGTGCTTCGGAATCGACGCCGCCGCTCATCGTACGGCCCGAATTGGTCGCAATATTATAGGCACGGGCAAGGCGCGTAAGCGAATCCATCAGAATTACCACATCATTGCCGCTTTCGACAAGGCGCTTCGCTTTTTCGAACACAAGCTCGGCCAGCGCAATGTGGTTCTCGGGCTTCATATCAAAGGTTGAAGCCACTACCTCGGCATCGGCTACGTTGCGGTCCATCTCGGTAACTTCCTCAGGCCGCTCATCAATCAGCAGAATGATGATTTTTGCTTCCGGGTTGTTTTGTGAAATCGCGTTGGCAGCCATTCTCAGAATGGATGTCTTTCCGGTTTTCGGCTGCGCCACGATCAGGCCGCGCTGCCCCTTGCCCAGCGGACAAAACAAGTCCATCATCCGGGTTGTGTACTGAAACGGTGAGGTCTCGAGCTTCAGCCGCTTGCTCGGGTACACCGGGAGCAGATCTTCAAAATCGGGCCTATCATCCATATTCCGGGGTATTTTCCCGTTGATGCCGTCCACACGAAGCAACGCAAAGTAACGCTCTCCAACCTTGGGCGGGCGGATGATGCCAACTACCGTGTCACCCTGTCGCAAGGCAAAACGCTTGATCTGTGAGGGCGAAACATAAATATCGTCGGGGCTTGCAAGGTAGTTGTAGTTCGGCGAACGCAGGAAACCATAGCCCTCGCCGAGAATTTCGAGCGTACCTTCATTTATGATGAAACCGCCCAGCTTAGGTGTAATAATCTCGAGGTGTTCAGCAAGCTGATCGGCATCGGATTCCGGAAGGTCGGTATATTCTTCGTCGGTAGTGCGCTGCCTCTCTTTGTCGGCAGCCCCTCCACCGGTCTTCTGCTTGTGCTGTTTCGGCTTTTCACTGCCCGACTGTGCCTGCTGCCCCTTCACCTGCGATGCCGCTTGAGCCTGGTTTTTGGGGCTTTCACCGCCTCCGGCCTGTTTGGGTGCACCATCCTGCTTATCAGCAACGGGTTGATTTACCGTTTCGCTGCTGTCATAAGCTGTGTTTTGCCTGCTCTGTTTCCGCCTTGTGTTGCGGTCTGAGCGGCCATCGGCTGCCGCAGCATCCTGCTGCCGGGTTGCCTGCTGGTTTTGACGGCCCTTAGCCTCAGGCTTGTTAATTTCTCTATCAGACTGCTGCGCGTTGCCCTGTTTTTTTTGTTTAGAGGGAGCGTTCGGCTTCTGAAGATCATTCGGTTGCTTGCGCTCACGGGTGCGCTGAATTTCGAGCTCAAGCTTTCGCTCTTCTTCTTCGCTAATGGTTCGCAGCTGTTTAGGCAGATTATCAGTACCCGCGGGTTCTGATGCCGGAGTTTCAGTCTTTTTATTCTCTCCTTCCGCAGCCAAAGGTTTGCGTTTGGGCAAAAGCCTGCTCTCAGAAATGGAATCTTCATCAGCCCGCATTTTGCGCTGCAGAAAATCACCGCTGAGGCGGCTCGTACGTACGAGCGCATCGGCTGGTTTAGCGTCCTGCCCGGTACCGCTGTCCTTTACTGCTGTATTTTCCGGAACAGCCTGCTCATCCCCTGAGTCAGCGAATAAGTCGGCAGGGGCTGAGGTTTTCTTCTTTTTGCGTTTGGTTTCGCCGGGAGGTTTGGGTGCATCTCTGAAAACATCGCGTGCGGTGAGCCAGTATTTTCCCGGCCCCGGCCCGGGCGCCTCTTCCCCGGTCTGCTGCTCCTCAATATTCTTCAATATTTTGGTGATAAGCCTTTGTTTCGTAATACCGGTTACAGACTTAATACCCATGGACTTCGCAAGATCCTGAAGTTCCTTAACCGTAAGTTTTTTGAGTTTATCCTGATTTATATCTTGAATATCAACCATATGGTTGTTTTTTCGGTAAGTTATTTATTGGTGATTTACAGCAAATAGCGCCGTAAGGATTGGTGGCACTTCACCATATCCGAAGCTGCCGGAACACGGCAGCCCCCCTTTGATAGTTGGTTGTTATACCCGTTCTGTTAACCCGGCAATGATATATCACTGCATTGTTTGAGAGTTAACGGGCATGAAGCTGCAGTAAGAATCGGTATCACAAAAAGCGGTTCACTTGCACTGTTTAATGTAAAAGATCTTTCACACACCCAAAGCTGCGGATACCAGCACAGCACTGAGCTAAAGCGAAAACAGCAGCGCTCTTATCCTATATAATTACACTGCTCAAAAGAGAAAAAGAACCTATCAGCAAGGGTTATGATGATCTGTTGTGTATTACGCTGTGCCGGCAAACAGTTCTGCATCGGTATTAGCACCTGAGAACAGGGATTTCGCAAAGCGATAAAAATAGAGGGAACCCGAAAACAGCAGAATGGCATCAGGTTTTAAAACTGCTTTTTTCAGATCGGGCCAGTTAGCAGCATTAAACGGCTGAACTTTCGGAAGTTGCTGATGGATCTCGGTGAATGTAGCCGCTCTTTCTAAGTTAGCCTCAAAATAGAACAATTCATCGAATTCTGAAATAAGGCGGCACATTTCCGGTGTTAATTTATCGAGCATAAGCGTAAACACCAAAATCATTTTGCGTCCGGCAGCTGTTTTTCGGGCCAGGGCAAGGGTTTCGGAAAAAGCTTCCGGGTTGTGAGCGCCGTCGTAATAGATATCTGAGCCCGAAACGAACTGCTCGAACCGCCCTGCGAATGCCCCCAAAGCTGAAACTTCCTGCAGCGCACCGGCCTGATCGGCTTCGCTCACTGGCAGCAAAGGCTGCAACAGAGCCGTTACTTGTGCAGCCATAGCAACATTGAACCGTTGCACCGGCTGCCTGAATCCGGTCAGCAGCTGTTTAGCTTGGCTGTGTTGCATAAGGGTGATGCGGCCCTCGTCCCAAACCGGCTCAGGGGTAGCGGCATCAAACAGCGAAGCAGAGCACAGCTTCGCATGCTGCCTGATCACATGTGCGGCTTCATCGGGCAAGCGCCCCGTAACTACAGGCACCCCATGCTTGATGATACCCGCTTTTTCGGCTGCTATTTCAGCAAGTGAGCTACCCAGCACATCCATATGGTCGTAGCCGATACTGGTGATCACAGAAACGAGGGGCGTAACAACATTGGTGGCATCAAGCCGGCCGCCAAGTCCCGTTTCGATAACAGCAAGCTCTGTTTGCTGCTGCCGGAAATGCCAGAAAGCGATGGCTGTTGTGAGTTCAAAAAAAGTGGGCTGCAACTGCTGAACAGCTGAGCCGTGTTCCCGGAAAAAACGAAGCAGCGAGGCATCGGGCATCTCCTCACCGTTCACAACAAAACGCTGCGTTACCCGCTCGAGATGCGGCGAAGTGTAAAGACCGGTACGGTAACCTGCCTTCGAATAAATGGCGTGCAGCAGCTGACAGACCGAACCCTTGCCATTGGTTCCGGCAACGTGAATGCAGCGCAGCCCCTGCTGCGGGTTTCCTATTGCATCACATAATGCCAGGATGCCATCAAGGCCGAAGCGCGCGGCAACGGCTCCGCTCACTGCAAACATCGGCATTTTTTCGAGATAAACCTTAACCTCTTCGATGGTTTGAAAGCTCATACCTGCTTTTGGCTGAAAGTTAATATGGTCATGGCTGCCATAAGGCGTATTTTACGGTTTCAGTTTTATTGGTGATAACAGCCTTCCTGATTGTTCAACAATTTTGCCTTATAATATGATTTATCCTGCTTTGGTGCGCCCGCTGCTTTTCCGGATGGATGCTGAAAATGCGCATGAATTTGTTTTTAACCGCCTTAAGAAGTGGCAGCACTCTGAAGCATTCCTCGAATTTATTCGCTCACAGCTATGCGTGAAAAACGACCGCTTGCGCGTGCAAACTTCTGGCCTCACTTTCCCGAACCCGGTCGGGCTTGCTGCCGGATTCGACAAGAATGGTGAGCTTATTCCGGCACTTACCGCTTGTGGATTCGGGTTTCTCGAAATTGGCAGCGTTACGGCAGAGCCAAGTGTAGGAAACCGGCGCCCGCGTATGTTCAGGCTTCCTGACGACCGCGCACTTATCAACCGTATGGGCCTTAACAACAAGGGCGCTGCCGCCGTTGCAGCAGGCCTGCCAGTAAAGGGAAGCCGGGCTGTGCCGCTTGGTATCAACATTGCTAAAACGCCAAACCTGCACACTACAACGGAAGGCGGTATTTTTGATTATGTGCGCTCCTACCAGGCACTCGCACCTTTAGCTGACTATACAACCATCAACATTTCCTGCCCGAACACGGGAGACGGCAAATCGTTTGAATCGCCGGAATTGTTTCTGAGGCTGCTACAGGCCATTGAGGAAGTACGCCTGCCCGGCACGCCGCTCTTCGTAAAGTTTTCCGCCGATACACCCGACAAAGACCTGAGCAAGCTGCTTGTTATTGCCGAGGAAGCCGGCGTTGAGGGTTACGTGGCAGTGAATACTTCCGTAAAACGAACCGGGCTGAACACCTGTGCTGAACAAATTAACAGAATCGGAGCAGGCGGGCTCAGCGGCAGACCGCTTTCGGAAACGGCCCTAAACCGGATCGCATTTATCAGAGGCCGCACAGCTTCGGGGAAAACGCTCATAAGTGTGGGCGGTATTGATAGCGCGGAAGAAGCGCATCAGCGACTTCGCGCCGGCGCTGATCTTGTACAAATCTACACCGGGCTCGTATATGAGGGGCCTCAGCTGCCCGGAAAAATCTGCGGCGGCCTGCCCGGTACTGATTAAAAGGGCACAGGGCGCATCACCCGGAAAAAACGCGCCTCAATCATCGCTTTCCGCAGCTGTGAGCGGAATTTCGATGATGTAGATTACCGGTACCCGCTCTCCGTTTACAACAGCCGGTTCAGCCGCAAGCACTTCAAGCATCTGATTCTGAAGCATTTGCGAAAAACCAAACTCATCATCTCCATCAAGAGGTGTTACGCGTTCCGTGTAACCCTCAGCGGTGATGTGCACCCGAAAGCTGAAGCTTGCCTCCACAATATTCATAGAACCCATCATGTGCCGCACACCTGACTGTTCGATGGCGTGTTCGAGCGTGATACCAAAATCGGCTGTGATACCAAGGTCTGCGGCCTCGTACACGGTTGTGCTGTTTACCGGCATTTCGTCTGGCCTGAGCGGTTCAGATTCCGGAGAAGATTCAGACCGCTGCGGACGGTCCGGACGGATGTTAGGATTGAACATACCGGATGTCATGCCCGGAATGGCAAGATCCGGAACGCTTTCTCCCTCTTCATCCGGCGTGCCGGTGCCATCCGCAGGTTCAGCAGCAGGCTCTTCTT
The DNA here is from genome assembly GCF_022565315.1 of Cyclonatronum sp. Classification (NCBI taxonomy): domain Bacteria; kingdom Pseudomonadati; phylum Balneolota; class Balneolia; order Balneolales; family Cyclonatronaceae; genus Cyclonatronum; species Cyclonatronum sp. The sequence goes on from NZ_JAIUMX010000083.1 coordinate 7,780, forward strand.
CATCGGGTTCAGGGTCAGGTTCGGGTTCTGCCGGAAGCCGGATTGCATCCTGCAGGCTTCGTACACGGTTAATCAGCCGAAAACCCGTATGTTTTTCGGTAATCAGGTTCAGGGAAGCCCGCGCATCATCCCAAACATCGCCCCTATAGGGAAAGAGGGTGTAGTAATCAGGCTCGGCGAGGGTTGAGTCGGCAATGCTTTGCCAGAAATCGCGCAGGCTTTCTTCCTCAAAAACATGGGTGGTGTCGCTGAGCATCACCCGGGCTGAATCCTGCAATACGCTTAATTCATCCTGTTTAAGATCAAAATCACGACGGGTTTGTTCGAAAGTCCGCCGCCGCTCTGCAAATTCATCGTTGTTGTTTTCATGCTCAGCGAAAAGACGTACCGCATTAAACAGGGCTTCAGCAGCGTAAGAGGAAAGGGTATCGGCCTTACCAAAAGCCATCAGGGCTTGTCCGGCCTCGAGAGGGGGGAGTTCGGCAACCTCCCGTAAGAGCTCGTGATATTCGAGCTGAATACGCTCATTTTCAGAAACGGGCACGGGAACAAGGCTCAGCGGCAGCTCGAAGCGGTTGGCAAGGCGGCGGGCATAGGGGGTATCAGGATGGTTATCAGCAATTTTTACAGCCCACTCCACCGCTTCATCCTCATTGCCGCTTCTGTACAGGATTTCAGAAATCGAAAACATGGCCTGAGGAACAATTTCAGCGGACGGAAAATCACTCACAATACGGCTGAAATAAGAACGGGCGCTATCGGGCTGGTTGAACGAAAAGAAATAGAGGTTACCGATTTCATACTTGGTTTGGGCAAGTTTGCGGCGCATATCGTCGCGGGCAGCCCTGGTTCGGGGAATTTCGGTAAGATCGAGTTCGTATTCGTCGAAAGTCATTTCCTCCACAAATATGATTTCTTCGGCCAGTTCTTCGTCTTCTTCGGCGGCAACGATGGTACGCCTTACCACATCCATACGGCGCCAGTTATCCACGAGCGGGCGGCCATCCCAGAGAGCCTGGAACTGCATGCTTGCCTGACTCATCAGCTGCCTGTTGAGGTGGAACAGAAATCCGTTATCACCGGATTCAGCCGCTCCCTGCAGATCTGCCGGGTTAACGTTCACAATCCTGCCGGATTCGCGGCGGCGCTCACGCTCAGCTGCCCGCATCTGCCGGCGATAATCTTCCTGAATAACCGTGATAACGGAATCGAAGCGGGCCGGCGGCAGGTTGCCCAGCCAAAGGAGGCTGTCCATCTTTGCCTTTTCGATATTAAGCCGGGCAAAATTGCTGAAATCGCGCGATACGCTTCGTGCATCGAAGCCACGGGGGAGCATTTCAAGATCGGAGGTGTTCCTGGCGGCGGTATCATAATGTGCCGCTGCCAGCTGGTAGTTGCGAAAATCGAAACGGTAAAGGTCGGCAAGCCCGTAGTGCGTTTGTGCCAGAACTTCACGTGCCGGAGTGCGAAAGCTGAAATAGAGCACTTCCCGATACATCTCCCTTGCCTCGTTGGGGCGGCCCATAGCATGAAGGGTGCGGGCCTGCTGAAAATTGATTTCAGCGAGAAATTCAAAATTATTGTTATCCCGCGCCATAGATGCAAAATGACGGCGGGATTCATCGTAGCGCCCCATTTTTCGGAGCATCACCCCTTTCTTAAGCTCTGAAAAGTAAATCATCTGATAGTACGGGTTTGAGCGCCTCACCCGATCGAAAGCATCATAAGCGGCCTGATATTCTTCCAAAAACTCAAGAATCTGCCCGCTCAGGAAAAACCCCCGGGCCCGGAGTTCGTTATCGCGAACATGCGGCAGGGCCTCAAATAAAAGCCGGCCTGCTTCCTCCCACTGATTGGTTTTTACCAAAAACTGCGCCATCAGAAGTTCAGCTTCGGCCCGACTCCTGCGGTCCCATTCTATTTCCGGGCTGTCGAACATGGCGATCAGATAGTTGATGCCATCGTTATGCCGTTCCATTTCGAGCATGGCTCTTGCCCGCCAGATAACGGCCTGCTGCTGCAGCTGTGAGGAGCCCGTAACTGAGTAAAGTTCTATGAATTTCTGCTCTGCATTGAAATAGTTCTGAAGGAAAAAGAAAGATTTTCCAATCAAAAAAACGGTGTCATCCACATAGCGCGAGCCCGGGAAGCGCAGCAGAAGATCTGAGCCGCGTTGTATGGTGTCTTCAAATTCAGCAACTCCTGAGCGCATCGGTGAGCGGTGTATCCGTATCGGACGCTCGGGATTGATGCGGTCAACCTGATTTTCAAACTGCCGGTAGCCGCGGTCGAAGCTCTGCTTGGTATTATAAAAGGTGTTGAAATAAGAATTGAAATTGGTCCATGCGCTGCCGAGTGAGCCGGAACAACCCGCCACACTCAGCGCAAAAACCGACACGAGGCCAATCAGGATTAGAGTTTTTTTATTTGGCATTGTTTCTGTGTGTTGCGAAAATCAAAAAGTCTGAAACAGCGGAAGGCTTTTCAGAGAAACCCTTAACGAAGCGGGCCTGCTGCTGTTGTACAGCAGCCCGATACGCTTTGTTCCTTCCGAAAAGCCTTCCGTAAGTAATCAAAACTGCGGATGAAATCAAAATCAGAGGGTTCCGACTTTCACCATGTTCGTCCGTACGCGGTCAGCCAGCGGCATACCGGTTGCAATGATCACACGGTCGCCCTTGCTGAAGAGGTTTGTACCGCGCAGATATTCTTCCATCTGCTGCACGCTTTCATCCGTGTTGGAAATTTTTTTCATCTTGATGCTGTGCACGCCCCATACAAGGTTCAGCTGCCGGCGCACAAGCTGACTGTCAGTAAACGCAAAAACCGGAACTTCCGGCCGGTACTTGGCGATACGCCTTGCCGTTGAGCCGGAGTGCGTAATTACGGCAATGGCTTTCGCATTTACGAATTTGGCCAGCTGTGTAGCCGTGTACGCAATAGACTCCACAACCTGTTTTTGTTTCCATTCGGGCCGCGTAAAAGGTAATGTGTAATACAACTCGTCAGATTCTGTTTCAACACTGCGGCAGATTTTATCCATCACCCGAACTGCCTCAAATGGAAATTTACCGGCAGCAGTTTCGCCGGAGAGCATAATAGCATCGGTACCGTCGAGAATGGCGTTAGCCACATCTGAGCTTTCCGCACGGGTTGGCCGCGGGTTTACGATCATCGAATCCAGCATCTGTGTTGCTGTAATTACAGGCTTACCTGCACGGCGGCAGCTGTCAATAATTTTCTTCTGCACCATCGGCACTTTTTCACTCGGGATTTCAATACCGAGGTCGCCGCGGGCCACCATGATGCCATCCACCTCTTCAATAATTTCATCGATAACTTCGAGGGCTTCGGGCTTCTCAATTTTGGCAATAACGCCTGCATTGGAGCCGCTTGAGCGAATTTTTGAAACAAGCTCCTGAACATCTTCCGCCTTTCTCACAAAAGAAAGGGCCACGAGATCGACTCCTGCCTTAATTCCGAATTCAAGATCAGCATAATCTTTTTCGGTAATGGATGAAATCGTGAGCTTGAGCCCGGGCAGGTTCACACCCTTGCGGGATTTGAGCATCCCGCCGTTAATTACCCTCGCAGTGATGTTGCCATCGGCCGTTTTCACAATTTTAAACTCAAACAGGCCGTCATCGAGCAAGATGGTATCGCCTTCACGGGCATCCTGTGCGAGGTACGGATAATCGATTGGGATGTGCGATGAAGTGCCTTCGGTTACGCCATCGTCGGGTGTGAGCGTCACGTAACTGCCCGTTTCCACATGCTGAGCACCATCTTTCATTTTACCAACCCTGATTTTAGGACCCTGAAGGTCCATCAAAATCGGTACGCTGTACTGGAATTTGCGGGCTGCAGAACGAATCATATCAATCACACGCTGATGATCTTCATGGCTGCCGTGCGAAAAATTAAGCCGGGCCACATTCATCCCGCTTTTTATCAGTCCTTCTATCCCTTCCTGGGTATTGGTGCTTGGGCCAATCGTACAAACGATTTTGGTTCTGCGATTCGAATTTCTCATAGACTAATTAATAGGTTCAAAAATTTGCATGTACCGGCTGTGCGGCTATCAATGAATGTTACCATTGGCAGGCCGGCAGAAAAGCAAGGTGAAGAATACTGATAAGCTGTTTTGAAATTATTGGGCACTCAAAACGTTGTCTTCACACAAGCACGCAATATACAAAAAGTTAAGGGCCATTATTGATGCCAAAAAATACAGCCTGTAACCCACACGACCGTTTTAATGCGGGAATTTTTAACTGTGGCATTTGTTATCTTCGATTTGGCAGGTATTAATTTGATCCCTAAATCAGGCTTTTATCGCTTTGCAAAACCATTTTGACGGAAAGTCTCCTGCGCTTAAACCACAACAGGCCTACCCTTTTTTTCTTTTTCAGCTGTGAATCAACTACAATTTATGTCCCGTTTATCCGCTCTTATTGTTCCGCCTCTGGTTTTGTTGCTGCTTTCGGCCTGTGGCGCGGGCAATGAAACCGTGAGAGACAGGGGGACATCACACGTCTATCAGACCGGGCACCCGGAGGTTTTGGCGCGGGTTACGAGCTTTTTTGACCTTGAGCAAAATCCGGTTGCGGTTCTGAATCTTGAATTACCGCACAACAATCTTGTTTTCCGAACCATCGACGGGAAACGGCATGCATCGGTCGAGCTTTCCGTGCAGTACCGGCGCCTCGGCAGCAGCACCGAAGGCGAAGTTACCGGCACCCTGCGCGAAACCATCGATATTGTGCCGGGTGACGGGCCGGAGCGCTTCCGAACTGTTATCGAGCGCAGCAGGCCTGTGCAACCGGGTTCGTATCAGGTTGAAATCCGGGTGCGTGACCGCTCGAGCAACAAATCCAGCGATGTTGTGCTTCAGGTGGAGGTACCTAACCCCGACCGCCCCGAACCTTCGCTATCCGACATACGGGTTGCGCTTTTGGGGGATGGGGAAGTCCGAAACATCACTTCTTACCTCATTCCGGCCAGCCACGACAGCCTGCGGTTTGAGCTTTATGTAGCCCGATCTGACGACAGCCTGCCCGTTGAGCTGCGCATGCGCCTTGTGGAGTTCCGCTCCGATACTGATCCGGCCCGCGCTATGGGGCACCTGCCCGTGAGTTCCGGCAGCATCGCCTTTCGCGGTATCGACTTCAGCGATCAGACCGTGCTCCAAACCCAAAGCCGCACGCTTGACTCCGAAACCGGGCCCATCCTCATAGAATACAGCTTCGCCCGCCCCGATGCCGGCAACTATCGCTTCGAAATTACCCTGCGTACCACCGGAGCTGACGGCAGCACCAAAGAGACCGTGCGCTTTCGCGATTTCGGCATTGTGAGCCCCGGTTTTCCGGATGTGCGCACCGTCCGGGAAATGGCAGAACCGCTTGTGTACCTGATGCGCGAGCGCGATTTCCGGAACATGATGCGCCTCACCGACCCGGATTCCATCCGTCGGGAGATCGACCGGTTCTGGCTTCGCGACATGAATCCGCGGCAGGCCCGGGAACAGATCGAGCGGTTCTACACCCGTGTTGAGGAAGCCAACCGGCTGTTTTCCGGCTTCAAAGAAGGCTGGAAAACCGATATGGGCATGGTGTACATCCTGCTGGGCCCGCCGCTGTATGTGGAAAGCAACATCGACGCCATGATCTGGCACTACAGCTACAATCGCATGGATCCGCGGACAGTCATCATTTTTGAGCGGGCACGCGTTACCAGCAATTCGTGGCCGTTCCGGCACTACATCCTGGCCCGAAATCGGTTCTACCAAAGCATCGAACTGGAAGCCATCGGCAACTGGACCAGCGGCAGGATGCCGATGATGAACTGATAACCCGACAGATGATTTTTAAGAATTGACTTTGTAGCACAATTGCGCTACATTTTAATAAAAAAGGATAGAAATGTCAGTAAAGTCAACAACAGTTCGAGCAAGAATTAGACCTGATTTAAAAGAAGAAGCAGAAGCTATTTTAGAAAGTATTGGTCTGAGCACTACAGATGCTATTCGCTTACTCTTCACTCAAATAACGTTGCAGAGAGGAATGCCATTTGATCTAAAACTGCCAAATGATGAAACTAAGGCTGCCATTGATGATGCACTCCAAAGACAGAACTTAGTATCCGCAGACTCTGCTACCGAACTTTTTGATGATTTGGAAATCTGATGAAACGCATTACAAGAACTACCCGCTTTTCTTAGGATGTGAAAAGGATGAAAAAGCGGGGCAAGTCTTTCATCAATTTCAAAATTATTATAGAAAAACTTGCACGTAATGAGTTATTGGAACCAAAATACAGAGATCACAAATTGACCGGAAATTATTCCGGAACGCGTGAATGTCATGTTGAGCCTGATTGGCTGCTGATTTACATTGATGAACCTGACGAGCTTTTATTAATCCGAACGGGCACACATTCAGATTTATTCAACTGATGTTTTCCCGCAGTTCCAGAACCGTTTTTTCAACTCCTCTGCTGTGCTTCGCAACGGTTTTGACTGAATGTTTCGCCCCGCCCCTCTGGTTTCGAAACCATCCCTCCTATTTCTGAAACCGGATTTTATTGTGGCTAAGCCTCCTCCGCCCTTCCTGAAATCTCTGCAAACACGGCCCTCTTGGCCTGTGGTCGCGCGCTATTTTGAGCAGCGAGGCTGGCAGCCATTCGCGTTTCAGCTGGAGCTTTGGTCGCACTGGCTCAGCGGGCGCTCGGGTATGCTTAACGCCCCGACCGGCAGCGGCAAAACCTACGCCGTGTGGGTGCCCGTACTCATGAACTGGCTCGACACGCAGCTAAGGCCCGGAAACGCATCACTCGAAAAAAAACCAAACAAACGCGGCAGCAATACTGTGATGGGCCTGCGCGTGCTTTGGATTACGCCGCTGCGGGCGCTCGCCAAAGACACCGAAAAAGCACTGACGGCCATATGTCAGGAAATGGAAATCCCCTGGGAAGTTGCCCGCCGCACCGGCGACACAAGCAGCTCCGTGAAGCAGCGCATCGACCGGAGGCCGCCGCAATGCCTGATTACCACACCCGAAAGCCTGCACATCCTCATTGCCAAAAAGAATTTCGCGGAGCTGTTCAGCAGCCTCGATGCCGTAATCGTGGATGAGTGGCACGAGCTGCTGGCAAGCAAGCGCGGGGTGATGACCGAACTCGGGCTGGCCGTTCTGCGCGATTTGCGCCCCGAGCTGCGGGTTTGGGGCATTTCGGCGACCATCGGAAACATGGCGCAGGCGCTGGATGTGCTGTGCGGCAGCCCCGAAAAAACGCGGGAAGCGGTCATCATCAAAGCAGACCTGGCGAAAAAGCTGGAGGTCCGCACCCTGCTTCCCGACCGGGCAGAAGCCTTCAGCTGGGCGGGGCATATCGGTGCGCGGCTCATCCCAAAACTGCTGCCCATCCTGCAGGAAAGCCGCTCGACCCTGCTGTTCACCAACACCAGGGCGCAGGCCGAAATCTGGTATCAGCAGCTGCTGGATGCCGATCCCATGCTGGCCGGGCAGATGGCGCTGCATCACGGCTCGCTCGATCCCGACATCAGGCAGTGGGTGGAAGATGCCCTGCACGAGGGCCGCCTGAAGCTGGTTGTTTCGACCTCAAGCCTTGATTTGGGGGTTGATTTTAGTCCGGTCGAGACCGTGGTGCAGGTGGGCAGCCCCAAAGGTGTGGCCCGCTTTCTGCAGCGCGCGGGACGCAGCGGACATCAGCCGGGGGCTACAAGCCGCATCTGGTTTGTGCCCACGCACGCGATGGAAATCATCGAATCGGCCGCCCTGCAGACCGCCATTGCGCAGGGCTACATCGAGGAGCGGC
>NZ_JAIUMX010000084.1:0-15455 GCF_022565315.1 Cyclonatronum sp.
CTGCAAAATATCATTGCCACAGAAGCACCCGGTTTCTTCAGGCGCATGCAGTTTTGGCGGCCCGATGAGTTTGATTATTCGCTGAATGAAGTGCGCCGTGATGCTATCCGGATTGAGCGCTTTTACCTCAGGCGTGGTTTTTACGATGTGAGCGTTACCTACGAAATTCTGGACGGCAAACGGGCGCATCAGCGGATTGTCATTTTTCGGGTTGATGAGGGCGAGCCGACTTTTGTGCACACTCTCGAGCTGATTTTCGAAAATACGGATGAGGACAAGATTGAAGAAATCAGGGCAATGCGCGATTTCCAGCGCGCTGAGGCGACCAATCCGCTGCGCGTAGGCCGCCGGTATGAATCGGTGAAGCACCCCGATATTGAGTCTGCCTACCTTAACGCGCTGCGTAATTCCGGTTTCGCATTTGCCCGTGCCCGCATCGAAGCCGATGTGGATACCCTGCGCCGCACCGCTGACGTACGTGTGGTGATGGAGCCCAAAATGATCGCACGCTTCCGCAATATCGAAGTTGAGGGAGAGCTGAGCATATCGGAAGACCTCATCCGGTATCAGTCGGCTATCCGGCCGAGTGATGTGTACAGCCTGCGCAAGATGCGCGAGGCTCAGCAGCTGCTGTTCCGGCACCCGCTCATGCGCCTCGTAACCATCAGCGTGCCCGAACAGGAACCCGGAGAGCAGGTCGATATCCGCATCCGCATTCGTGAGCAGTCCCTGCGCTCGGTGCAGGTGCAGGCCGGTTTCGGAAACGAAGAGCTGCTTCGCGGGCAGGTTAGCTGGACACACCGGAACCCCTTTGGCAACGGGCACCGCTTCAGCGTGAGCACGCGTGCCTCTTTTATCGAACAGCGCGGTAACCTCGAATACCTGATTCCCGGTTTCGTGAACCCCCGTTCCAACCTGGCCTTCACGCCTTTTGCAATGCGTAAAGAGGAAGAAAACTATCTGATTTACCGGTACGGGATTAACAACAACCTCACCTATTATTATAGTCAGTTTCTGGTGGGAAGTGTGAGTTACGAACTCAGCCGTAACGACGAAACCCTCAAAGACGGCGTTCTTGCGAGAATTGACAGCACGCAGGTTTACAATATATCAGCCCTGCGGCTTGCGGCACTCTACAATGAATCATCCGGCGATGTCAGCCGGGGCTGGGCCGTGCGGCCGAATGCAGAGTTTTCCGGACTCTTTGGTACCGGCTCCATCACCTATCAGCGGTTTTCGCTGGATGTGCGCCGCTTTATCGACTTTTCTTCTGCTATGCAGCTTGCACTCCGGGTTGATTCCGGCCTGCTGTTTTCGGGTGATCCCTTCGATACCCCGGCCAACATCCGGTTTTATGCAGGCGGGGCCAATTCGGTGCGGGGCTATTCCCGGCGGCAGCTGGGTCCGAAGCGGCCGGTTTTTAACAACGAAGGCGGGTTCCGGCAGTATTTGCCGCTCGGCGGGCAGGCCATGCTGATGTTTAATGCCGAGCTGCGGCAAACGCTGCCCGGCTTTTTTAGAGATGTACAGCTGGCCGGTTTTCTCGACGGCGGGCAGGTGTGGCTGAGCTACAAGGATGTGAACCCGGCTGATTTTCAGTACGGTGCGGGCGGCGGCATCCGCTACATGTCGCCCATCGGACCCATCCGGCTCGATATAGGCTGGAAGCTAAACCCGGCCGACGAGGACCTCAACCGCTTTAACGGTCAGGAATTCGGCGGGGTGAACCGCTGGGCCCTTCACTTCAGTATCGGACAGGCTTTTTAATTTTTGTTTTTATGAAGGATGATGCATCAACCCCTGAACAACCCCCAAAGGCAGTGCGCCGCCGCCGCCGGTGGCCGTGGATTCTGCTGCTCAGCATCGTTCTGCTGGCTGTGGGGCTGCGCCTGGCCCTGAAAGCCGACTGGGTATTTGAGCTGATCCGGGCACAGGCCGTAACCCTGGTTAGCGAAACAACCGGCGCGGAATTTGAGCTCCGCCGCATGCAGGGCGACCTGCTTAGTGGAATCCGCCTGTACGATGTGCGCCTCACCCTGCCGGGCGAAACCGAACCTGCCGTGCGGCTCGACACCCTCGAAGTGGATTACCGCCTCCAAAGCCTGCTGCGCCGCACCATCGAAATCCCGCGGCTGCACCTCAGCGGCCTCGATGTGCGCGCCGAGCAGCTGCCCGATTCCAGCTGGAACCTCATGCAGCTGGTGCCCGAATCTGACGAACCTGAGCCTGAAAGCCCCGAACCTTTCGGTTTTACCGTAAAGCTGGCCGATTTTGAACTTCGCCGCACAAGCATCAACATCACGGCCCCGCTGCTGCTGCCCGACGACCGCCTGCGCATCGAAGACCTCCTAGCCCGTGCTTCGCTCACCTACAGCGACGACAGCATCGAAGCCGGCCTGCACGAGCTCTCCCTGCTGTTGCTCGAAGGCCGCCTTCCGGAGCCCATCCGCTTCGAAACCGCTGCAAGCCTCGAAGGCGAGCGCATCACCCTTGATAAACTTGTGCTCTCGACCGGCCGCTCCCTGCTCGAAGCCGATGCTGACTACGATCTCGAAAGCACCGACCTGCGGGCTGAGCTCACAACCGGCCGCATCAGCCGTGCCGACCTGATTTCCTACCTCGATCAGATTCCCGCTTTCGATACTGCCTCGCTTCACTTCGCGGCGGGCGGCAGCCTGCGCGATTTCGAAGCCGGCATTCGTCTGCACGCGCCCGGCCTGCTGCGCCTCGACCTGCAAACGCGCCTCGCTGTTGAGCCGGAGCCGCTGTTGCGCTACCTGCGCCTCGAACTCTCTGAGCTGGACCTGCCCGCCCTCACCATGGATCCCTCGCTCGATGCCTCGGCCGGCATTTTTGTCGCTGAACTGGAGGGCGAAATCCCCCTCAACCGTTATGAAGAGTCAGCCGCTGATCTCCGGCTCACCCTCTCGGAAGCACGCTTTGAGCAGATCTTCCTCACCGCTTTTGAAACCACGCTGAATATGCAGGGTGATGCGCTCACAGGCCTGAGCAGCCTTCGTTTCCGCGGCAACCAGCGGCTGGAGGCCGATTTTGCGCTGGCACAGATCTGGGATGAAATTCCCCGCTGGGAGCTGAACTCGCGCTTCAGCCGCCTCAATCCGGCTTTCTTCGCACAGGATGAATCCCCCGACGGCGAAGTGACCGGCCGCCTTGCGGTATCGGGCCGGGGCTTTGAGCCCGGCGACACCCCGTGGAACCTGCGCCTCGATCTGGATAACCCCCGCCTTATGGAATTCGACGCACTGGGGCAGATCAGCATCTCGGCGCAGATCGACGCCCTGCTTGCCGGGCTGCAGTTTGAGATGGATTCGCCCGGCGGGCGGCTTCAGGCCGACGGACGTGTGCAGAACTGGCATCAGGACGTTCCTGACTGGAATTTCACCCTCATTTTTGAGGAAATCGATGCCGCCATCCTCGCGAATCTGGAGGACTTTCCGACCTTCCTGAACGGACGTGCAGACCTCACCGGCTCCGGCGCATCCGCGGATGACCTCGTGCTGCGGCTCGAAACAAAGCTCGATAACAGCCGCGTGCTCGGCGAACCCTTCGACCGCTTCGATTTCCTCGCAGAAATTGAGGACGGCATCCTCCATCTGCGGGAAGGGGAAATCGACAGCCGCTTTCTCAGCGGCTACATCACGGGAAGGCAGCGGCTCGATGACTTCACCGATATCGAAAACCGCCTCGATTTCGACCTTGAAGTCGGGAACCTGCAGGCCTTTGCCGCATTGCTGGGTGCCGAAACGTTCCAGACCTCAGGCCGCCTCGCAGGGCAGATCCGCCCCGAAGGCGGCATCCCCGTATTTGAAACAAGCCTGCTTTTCGATCTTGTGCGCCTTGATGAAATCACCATCGAGCGTATCGACGGCAGCCTCACCGCGCGGCTGCAGGAAGAGCCCGAAGTAAGCGTGAACCTGAACCTGATCGAGCCGGCCTTCAGCGAAAATCAGATCGCGGATGTGAGCCTGACGGCAAAAACGCGTATTGCCGCGGATGAAACTACGGGTGAGGTCACATTTCAGATTTTGCGTACCTCCTCCTACGGGCTGTTCCACGAAGGAAACTTCCGCCTCGCAGATACCATCACCTTTGAAACAACCCTGCTGAGCCTGCTTGAAGACGGCTTCAGCCTTGAGCTTGAAAATCCGTTTACGGTCGAAATCTCGGGCGAAGGCGAACAGCAGCAAATCCGCATGGACGAGCTTCGGATGGCTTCCGATACCGGTGCAGGTCTTTCCCTGCTGGCGGCCTACGGTCCCGGAACCCGAACCGAGCTGAACTTCGAAGCACGGAGCCTTGATCTTGGCGCGGTACAGGAAGCCCTGATGCAGGAACGGCTGGCCGAGCTTTTCTTCAGCGGAGAGGTGAATCTGGTGCTCGACGAGCAGCTGCTGAAACTGGATGTGAACACCGAAATAACCGACATCCGCTACGACGGCCTGGTCTTCGACCGCTTTGCGCTCAGCACCAGTATTCTGAACGAGCGGATGGAAATTGAGAGCTTCCTCGAGCTCAACGACGCCCGCCTGATGGATGCCCGTTTCGCCCTGCCCTTCCGACTGGGCGATAAGGAGGACTTCCCCGAGTCGTTTTATGATGAGCCGGTGGAAGGATACCTGAGAATGCCCGAAAAAAACCTGGAAAAATATCGCAGCTTCATGGATCGCAACGGTCTGTCGGGTCTTTCGGGCATTGTGAAGGTCGATTCGAAACTGGCCGGTACAGCCGGAGCACCTGAGTTAGACGTACGCTTTGAAATGAATGAGGCGCGGGCTTCTGGTGTAGCTATCGAAAACTTTTTCGTACAGGCCCGCTACAACAACGAGCTTTCGGAAATTGCCCTCGAATCTGAACTGCGTTCGCTTGGTCAGGTTGCAGCTTCTTTTGCGGGCGTGCTCCCGCTTTATATCGATATGCGTAGCCTCACGGTAAGCGAGCCCGAGGGCTCGGAGGGGATCAATATAGCAGCGCAGACGCGCGACTTCGACCTGGCCGCTTTCAGTGATTTCCTCGATCCGGAGGTCGTGCGCGGGCTGCGGGGGTTTCTCAATGCCGATATCACCATCACCGGAACCGCTGGTGCGCCGGAGCCTAACGGAACAATCAGGTTAACAGACGGGCGGATGCAGCTGGTCGAAAACAACATCGTGCTCAGCCGCATCCATGCCGATGCTGAGATGCGGCCGGACCGCCTGATCGTTAACGAGCTGCGGGCCGAGAGCTCAGGCTCCTTCATGGCAAGCGGCTATGTACTGCTGGAAAATTTCCTGCCGGATACTTTCTCGCTCGATACCCGAATGCGCAATTTCCGTGTGTACAACACCCGCGACCTCGATGCTTATGTAAGTATGGATGCCCATCTCGAGGGCACGCTTCAGGCACCGGTACTCACCGGCAGCCTGATCGTAGAGCGCGGCTACATTTTTCTCGATAATTTCGGCGAGCGGCAGGTTGAGCAGGTTGTGCTCGATGATGAGCCTGAACCCGATACCTTCGCGGAGGATTTTTTCGATGCACTCGAAATGGAATTTAATGTTATCGTGAGCCGGCGCTTCTCTATCCGAAACCGTTCAAACCCCGAGCTGGATCTTGCCCTTGAAGGTAACCTCGATGTAGTGAAAGCTCCTTTTGGAGACCTTGAGGTTTTCGGAAATATCGACACCGTACGGGGAGTAGCCACAACGCTTGGCAGACGCTTTGAACTCGAGCAGGGGGAAATAGTGTTCAGCGGTCCGCCGGATAACCCTGAGTTTGATATTCAGCTAAGCTATCGTGTGCGCCGGGAGGATGATATCCTGATCCGGTACAGCATCACCGGCGATGCGGAAGAACCGAAGTTCAGCTTTTCGAGTGAACCGGAAATGGAGTTGCAGGATATCATCAGCTACACCCTTTTCGGCCGGCCGTTTCACGCGCTCCAAAGCTGGGAGCAGGGCGTATCCGGCGGGGCAAGCGCCAGCGATCAGGTCGCCGATGCAGCGCTTGACCTGCTGCTCGACCGCCTGCAAAGCCTCGCTGCCGACCGGCTTGGCGTTGATGTGGTGGAAATTGAGACTTCCAACCAAAGCGGCGGCGGCACGCGCATCAAAGCCGGAAAATTCCTGTCTGACCGCCTCTTCGTGGCACTGGTTCAGGAGCTGGGCAGCGACCCCAACAGTCAGGTCATCATCGAATACCTGCTGCGCCGAAACCTCGAGCTCATCATCACCGGAAGCGACGACTTCCGCACGGGTGTCGATATTCTCTGGCGGCTGGATTATTAGCGGGGGATTTTTAAATCACGCCCGGCCCCCTCATTCCCGCCACCTAACCCGCGTAATCTGCCGGCCGTCGAGCCAGTATATGACTGCGCCGTCGAGGGCGGTGAAGTGCAGCCGCTCGGGCGGCACGTGCCGGAGCATACGCCCGACGGCATCGGGGTGCGGATGGTTGTAGCGGTTGCGCAGGGCGTTGGACACCACAATTTTCTCCGGCTGCACCACTTCAAGCAGGAAGCCGTGTGAGCTTGTGCGGCTGCCGTGATGCCCCGCCTTGAAGACGCTTGCATCGAGCCAGTCGCCAAACTGCCGCACAAGCAGCTGTTCCGCCTGTGTTTCGGCATCGCCGGTGAGGAGTACAGACTGCTGCCCGTAGCGCAGCATCAGAATGAGGGAGTGCTCGTTGGGATTCGCGGAGCGGATATCCGGATGCGGCCCGAGAATGAAGCCCGGGGTGAGCTCATCAAGCCAGATGATATCCCCCATTTGCGGCGTTACGACCGGGATGCCGAGTTCCGCCGCCGCACGCCGGTAGCCGGCAAAGAGCGCGGTATGATGCTCAAAGCCCGGGTCGTAAATCACATCAACCGGCATTTCGCGCATGATGCTGAGCAGGCCGCCGATGTGGTCGCTGTGCGGGTGCGAGAGAAAAATGCCGTCGAGCCGCCGGATACCCTCCGCTTTCAGGTGCGGCAGAATGAAGCGGTCACCGCTGTTGCCGAAGGGCGACCACAGCCCGGTATCATACAGGTAATGCCGGCCAAGCGGGGTCCGGATCAGAACCGCATCACCCTGACCCACATCAAAAAAAGTGAGCTGCACGCCGCGGGGCTCGGTCAGCTTCTGCCTAAGCACATCACCCTGCCACATCACACCGGCCAAAAGGCAGAGCACGGCAAAGCGGAAGCGCAGGGCAGGCTGACGCAGCGCCGCGAGGGTGAAGAAGAGCATCAGCCAGAAAACATAAAACAGCAGCGAGTTCAGCCGGCCCTGTACAAAAGCGTAGGGCACCCCGGCGGCGAAGTTGGTCATCCAGGCGAGCAGAAGGGCGAGCCAGTCAGCCGGAGTAGTGAGGAAGGCCGCAACCGGTCCGTGAATCCAGCTCAGGAAGATGCCGGCAAAACCCCAGATGAAGACGACCTGCGTAACCGGAGCGGCCAGGGTGTTCATTACCGGACCAATCAGGGAGAATTCGTTGAAACGGTGCAGCAGCACGGGCATGAGCGCAAACTGAATGCAGAAGCTCAGCAAGGTGAGGCTCGTGAGTTTGGCGTACCAGAGGTGTCGTTTTTTGGGCTCAAAAAGCTGCTGCAGCACCGGAAGCAGCGTGAAAATGGTGAGCACGGCCGCAAACGACATCTGAAAGCCGATCAGGAAAAGCGAGGCCGGGTCGGCCAGCAGAATGATCAGCGCGGCCAGGCCGGTGAGGTTAACCGGATCGCGCTGATAGCGGAAGAGCCGGGCCATGGCCACAAAAAAGGCAAAAACCGAGGCCCGCTGCACGGAAGGGGAGAAGCCCGTGATGCCCGCATACAGATAAAGCAGCACAAAAATGAGGAGCAGGCCCAGCCAGCCGCCGTAGCGGATGCGCCAGAAAACGGGGATCAGAAACCAGAACGGCAGCAGCAGAAAACCGACGTGCATGCCCGAAACGGCCATGAGGTGCGCCAACCCGGCCCGGCTGAAATTCTGCCGCAGCTCGGCATCGAGCCCGGCCCGGTGACCCAGCATCACGGCTTTGGCGAGGGGTGCCTGCTCCGCGGAGAAGACTTCACCGATGGAATCCTGCATCAGGTTGCGCCACCAGCCCCAGCTGATGAAGGCCGGTGCGGTTTGCCGCAGCTCGGCGCCGGTGCCTGTAGCCTGCACGAAAATGCCCTGCGCATGCAGCCAGCTTTCCACGTTGAAATCGTGCGGGTTGCGCCGTTGGGGGATGGCGGCCGGGATGGCCTCAATGGTAACGCGGTAGCCGTTGCGCAGGGTGGCAATTTGCAGGCTGTCGGCCCGGAAATAGCGGATCTGCGTGCGGAAGCCGTGCCGGAAGCGGAGGCTGCCGTCGCGGCTCGTAACGGAGTCGGCCTGCAGGATCACCGAAAGCGTACCGCCGGCATTGAGGGAGGCATCCCGGATGTGGCCGTGCCAGCGCAGGGTATCGGCCGGGAAAAGCTCGCCCAGCACCATTTCGGGCCGCGGTGCCTGCTGCCGCTCCAGCTGAAAGCTGCCGGCCAGCAGACCCAGGCTCAGGCTGAACAGCAGGTAGCTGAGGGCAAGGTGACCGGAAAGCTCAAACCGGAATTGCCGCCGGACCAGATGGTCGAGCAAAACGGTCGAAATCAGCAAAAGCAGAGACAGGCCCGCCGCCGCAAAGCCGCTGAGCAGCTGCAGCCGCGACAACAAAATGCCGGCTGTCACCAGCAGCGCCAGACGCACCGCCGGGTAGGCCGTAAACGGGAACCGATATGTGTCACGTGGTTTAAACATGCCATACTGATACCGCGGACGGCTTTTCCTTTCAGCTGCGTTTTATTCTTTTACAAATTAACCGGACTGTGCCAAACGAAGGAGGGTGCTAAATGGTTGTTTGAACAAATAAATTTATAGAAGCACCGAAATCATCCTTATTCAAATCAATTATGGCTCGTATTCTCTACATTTTTCCGCACCCCGATGATGAATCTTTTGGCCCGGCTCCCGGTATTGCGCAGCAGCTGAAGCAGGGGCACGAGGTTTTTCTGCTCACCCTCACCAAAGGCGGGGCAACACGGGTGCGGCACGAGCTCGGCCTGAGCGTTGCGGAAATGGGGGAGGTGCGCCTCAAGGAAATGGAAGCCGTCGAAAAAACGCTGGGCCTCACCGGCATGACGGTGCTCGATCTGCCGGATTCCGGCCTCAAAAACATGTGTCCGATGGAAATCGAGGCGGTCATCCGCGAGCATCTTGATGCGCTGAAACCCGATATTGCGATCACCTACGCGGTGCACGGCATCAGCGGATTCTTCGATCACCTTGTCGGACACGCCTGCCTGAAGCGCGTTTTTTGTGAAATGAAGCGTGCCGGAAGCCCCTACCCCAAACGGCTGGCATTTTTCACCCTCGGGCCTGAGTCCGTTGCCGGGGGGCACTTCAACCTGAAGGCATCCCCCGCGGAGGACATCGACTGCGTGATAAAAGTGACCGACGACGAAGCCGAAGCCGGACTCAAAGCGCTGATGTGCTACCAAACCTATCTCGGCACCATCGAAAAAACCGGTGTTGACAAGCGCGTGCACGACAACATACACTTCGAGTTTTTCGGGGAATCCTTCGACCCGCCTCTGAGCGACCTCACGGCTGAGCTGCCGGAGTAGCCCGGATAATGGCACGCGGATTTTACGGATCGGGCGGGATTTGCGCGGATTGGTTTGGAGAGGGGAGAACCGATTCTGATCAGGAAAAGGGAATCGGTTCAGACAAGCCTTAAGCCCGTGCCATTCCACCGGAAAACCTGCGGAAACTTTTTTGGGGTAATGTGCAGGGCTAAGTCCGAAATCTCCAACTCCACAACCCTCCAAAAGGACATCCATAACAGCCGGGCACGGCAAGGAAGCTGGCAAAGCCTCAACAGTCAGCCGAAATACAAAAAAACCAAGAATGTCATCTCGAACAGCGGAACATGGCCGTGAGCTCCCCGAAGCTTCTGCAACAAGCGCAGTCGGGAAACAGCTCGAAGTATCGTGTGAGAGATCCCCAAAGGCAGAAACTGTCCGGTAGCTTCTCAACGCCCTAAAGCCGCCCTCTGCCGGTGTAAGAAAGCCCGAAGGCATACACCAAGCCCGCAAAACACCCCAACATGTCATCTCGAACAGCGGAACATGGCAGTGAGCTTTCCGAAGCTTCTGTAAACAGCGCAGTCGGGAAACATTTTGAAGTATCATGTGAGAGATCCCCAAAGACTGAACCTGCCCGGCAGTTTCTCGACGCCCCGGGATTCGGATTATATTTCGCTGAAAAACAAAAAAAATTGGGCAAAAAAAAAGCGCCCGGATGAGGGGCGCTTTTTTTTGCGGGTGAATGTAAGCAGATTTACGAATGCGGTTCGAGACCGTACTGCGTGTCGTCTTCTGCAAATTATTTGCCGGAAGGGAATTTCAACGGTTAAGCGGTTTTGAACGTTTTCTGATTTATTTAAAAATAACACAAAATAAACTAAGACTTTCCCTCTTGATTCAATGGAACACGGATAGCAAGAATCTTTCGATCTTTACAAAAACTTGAATAACAAACACCGTATCAATTAACCATGAATAAGCCATTCTTAAGTTATGGTGTGGTACCCTATTTAAATCCTGTTGCTTTCATCCCATCTATTGTCTAAAATTGCTACAACAGCAATTTTATTTTTCCTACTCATATAATAGACGGATAAAACCTTGCTTAAAACTGCTCTCCTAACCTTCATTTTGGGGGATTTGGGATACAAGGTCGGGAACAGGCTTACGGTTTTTTCAAAATCCGTTAATAACCGATAGAAATCATCTATTTCTGTTTGTGAGAATTTATTGCGTAAATAATTAGCAATTTCAATTGCATTGTGTAAGGCTTGCGTAGAATACCCGACAGTTAATCGTTTATTCTCAGCCATCTTTCAAGCTGTTCCAAAACTCTGACCGTGAAATCACATCGCCTTTTTTAATATCGTCAATACCCGTTCGTATTGATTTTTGTTGGCTTATTGATAGTTCATCCCACCAATCCCCGTTTGAACCAGAACTTTTTATACTTTCTAAAAAGTCAATGGTACGCTCGTCCGAGAGCGTGTTTATCCAAGCAATCAGAGCAAGTTTTTTTTTATTTAATTCTGCTGTTGTCATCTGAGTAGATTTTTTTCGAAAGTAGCCATTTTGCCTTTCAATTCAAAGAATGTACAGTTTACTGGGAATCAGGGGATGTTAAGGATTTAACTTTTTTGTGGTTACAAGAATGTTGATACCACTTACAATTAATAGGTTAATATCGGATTAAGGACGCTGGTTTTGAGCTAAAATCGAGCGAACAGACCGTTTTCTTGGGAACCAGAAGATATTTTCGATTTGAAGAACTTCCCACCTTATAACGGTCTGGCGGTTAAGCGGCCGTGGCTATGGTTTGAATAACAACCGCAATGTAGTGAATTGCCCGACAAAACCAAACAACGCAAAGCAGCCACTGTCCGCTTGAACCGCGTGTTAAGTAACAAAACCATAGTTCAATATGGTTTAAAATGTTCGAATAATTCGAATATTGTGTATTTTATACCACGTACCATAACCAAATACATTCCTATGGCTAACCCAACGACCACAGATCAAGACCTGGCTAAACGTTCTCTAAAGAGTTTCCGCAAACTATCAAAGCTTTATAAGAACAACGCAAAATCTATTGAATTTGCCGTTGCAGAGGATGGAACGGCCTTTCAACTTCCAGTAGCTGCGTTAGACAGTATCGAAACCATTTTGAAAAATCTCGCAGAAGGAAAGAGCTCCGAAATCATCAGTGAAACTCAATACATGACCACCCAACAAGCCGCCGATTATCTGGACGTTTCTCGACCATTTGTCGTCCGATTATTGGAATCCGGGAAACTACCCTTTAAAAAAGTAGGCCGTCATCGCCGAGTCTTGTTCTCCGAGCTTAAAAACTATGAAGAGAAACAGCAACAGATTGCCTTGCAGAAACTCAAGAAGCTTACTGATGAGTCCCAGCGTCTAAACTTGTACTAACCATCCATGCGTAAAACTGTTATTCTGGATGCGTGTGTATTGTATTCTGCGCCCTTACGAGATTTTCTGCTTCACTTAGCCCAGCAGAAACTTTACAAACCCCGTTGGAGCGATCGTATCAATGACGAATGGATTCGTAATGTACTTAAAAACCGCTCTGATTTATCTGAATATAGTTTTTACAGGCTACGCTTATTAATGGATGAAGCCTTCCCAAATGCAAATGTAAAGGACTACGATCAATTTATGGAAGGGTTAAGTTTACCTGATCAGGGTGATATTCATGTGCTGGCAGCTGCGATAAAGGCTAAAGCCGACTTTATCGTAACCTTTAATATCAAGGATTTTCCCTATAGGGAGTTGATAAAACACGGTTTAAAATCATTACACCCGGATGAGTTTTTGACTTCACTTATCAAAGGATCGCCGGTTACAGCCACTCAAGCTTTTTTAAATCAGGTAGAGCACCTGAATAAACCCCCAATTCCTGCCACCGAATTATTGGACATATTTAGAAATAGCAACATTCAAAACTCAGCTAACCTTCTCGAAAACCTGCTATAGGAGCATTTTTTTGTTACTTAACGGTCTGGCATTTCTGCTGCGTGGCGACCATGCCCGAAGATAAGCAACAATGGCTTACACGTCAGCAGGAAATGCTTGTTATAGAGCTCTCATTTTCTGAATTATTTCTCAAATTTTATATTTATTGAAGTAGTACACGCCTCCAATGAAGCAAATTACCCCAAGAAAATATCCAATGCTTCTGTTACTTTTAATAGAACGATTATAATCACTTGCACTAATTAACTCTCTATTGTTTACTTTTAATCTGTAGAAGTTGATATTCCTCATATATTCAAGTTTCTCATCAGAACTTTTTATAGACAGCTCTACTGATGAGCCTTTTTGTAAATTGTTCTCTATAATTTCTAAATTATCTTTTGGAATGCGCGATCTCATTATTCCAAATCGATTAGTATTATTATCAAGATGAATAAATAAAGTTGAATTGCCACTAGTGGAATAGTAGGCCTCAGATACAATTCCTGACAAGTTTACATATTCACTTATATCAAAATCTTTTTGGGTGTATGACCAATAAAATATCAATAAACATAAAAGTATTGGCAATGAAGCATTTAACCTATTGATATACAAATATTTTTTTCTCTCTAATCCATCGGATTCTATATAAGATGTACGTGTTTCCGCACTCACCATCACACCTATAGTTAATGCATATACAAAACTTGCAGTGCATAATAAAAAGCCAGTTAGTGCAAACATTGATGCAGGGTATTTTGCATCAGCAAACGGTATGATGATTAAAACTCCAAGTAAAAATGCAAAACAAGTCAGTAAAAAGTTCTTAGTGTATCGTTTCATAATTATCATCAAATCAAATGGATTCAGTTTTATTTATTCACTCAACTTTCGCACTTCAAAAGCTGCGGGCAAATAGTCTCTTAAGTCAATAAATATCAGGTATATAAATATGGAATAAGTCCTACGGATTTTGTATTTTAAAGAAACTCTAAACCCTTTAAATACAACCCAATAGGAGCTTATTCCATGTGGCATAAACTAACCATTTTTTCGATCAATAACAGCAACTGGATTTCAAGCTGGATCACCCGGTTCTGCAACAGTTCAGACCTTGCCAAATGTGGATTCTACAAGCGTTCGGGAGCATCTGTTTCCGGATTGCTTCGGGTGCTTTTAGCGCTACCACTCACGGGGCTGAATCTGTATGAGTTTAAGAAAAAAGAGCTCCCGGTACCGGCTCGTGACGCTTTTTACCGCCTGCTTCAACATCCCGGATACCATTGGCGCCGTTTGCTTTATACCATCAGCCAGAAGCTTATTACCTATTTTGACACCCTCACTGACCAACAGCATCCACGTGTGTTGATTATCGATGACAGCAGTTACAAACGTAATCGTAGTAAGGCTGTTGAATATCTTGGGCAGCAACGTGATCACAACCAAAACCAGTATTACAGGGGCTTTCGTATGCTTACCCTGGCCTGGAGTGACGGCCACAGTTGCCTGCCCTGCGAGTTTGAGCTGTTAACCAACAGCTGTCCGGATAAACGTCTGGGACCAGCTCCTCAGTTAGACGGGCGCTCGGTTATGGGCCGTCGCGTTAAAGTCGCTACACAGAAAGCCACTGATGTGGCTGTGGCCATGGTTGGTCGCGCCCTCAGCTATATCAAAGCTGCTGATTATGTGGTTTTCGACAGCTGGTTTGCTTTTCCTACGGTCATAAAAAAGGTAGCTGACAAGATTCCGGTTATTTGCCCGGTCAAAAATATTAGTGCAATTAAATTCAGGCATAACAAACGCATATACAATCTTATGGGGTTGTATAAACACCTGCCAAGCACCTTTAAGCGGCAGCAAACCGATGATGATGATGCTGATATCATCGGATGGATGAATGTGGAATTGCTCAGCGCGGGCAGCGTGCGGGTGGTGTTCATTAAAAACCCAAACAAACCAGACAGTCCCATGGTACTGATCAGTACCGATACCAGCCTGAGTGCGAAGCAAATTTGTCGTATTTATGCCCAGCGATGGGATATTGAAGTCTGCTTTAAGGCTCTCAAACAGCATCTTGGCCTGTATCATATGCAAATGCGAAGTTACGCGGGCTTGGTCGGATGCACCAGCATAGCCTTTATCAGATGCATGATGATCAGCTATTACCATCGCACCCAAATTGATGAGCGAACCTTTCCCGGCGTATTTTATCAATGCATCATGCAGCTACAACTGGCTGCTATCGAGTCTTGTATTAAGCTACTTCAAATCAAGATTATAGCACACGTACTGCAGAATCCGAACCGCCCCATCTTAGCATTAGTAGCAGATATTAGTGAGACTATAGATCATTTCGTATCTATGATATCGGCCGACCTGACCATTGGAGAGAGTTCTGTTGCGAAGTGCGAAAGTTGAGTTATTCAGATAGGTAGTTTGCCAGAGCTCTATAACGGTCTGGCGTTTGTGCTGCGGGGCGACCAAGCCTGAATATAAGCAACAATGGCTTACACGTCAGTAGGAAATGCTTGTTATAAAGCGGTTGAGAACACTTTCTATTTCGTTTTCGTCTTAAAGAAATCCCAAACATGATTTGCCATTTCTATGTCACCGTTTTGATTGCCAACTATCGATAACCATATTGAACTATAGCGTTCAGATATACTCGGCTCAGTATGCCCACCATTATTAACTTTATAGAGAACAACCTCAGTACCATTACCGCCATTCTTATACAAATATCTTGTAACTGTGGAGCTGTCATTTGTATTGATGTCTGGAAAATTTGTGACTTCCGGTGTTGTATCAGTTGCGTTTCTTTGTACCCAATAGGCCACTGTGTTTTCAGTTGAAATAACTTCACCGTTTCCGGTGTTACCACCATTATAAGGCA
>NZ_JAIUMX010000085.1:0-15223 GCF_022565315.1 Cyclonatronum sp.
ATCTCATCTGCGTAACAAATTCGGGCTCTTTTTTTGGGTGGGAATTCAGTGGGCATCGCTTGTTTTCGCGTCAGCCTGATAAACCCTGCGCCAGGAGCGTTTTTGGGATTGTTGATCAGTAGGGTCTTCCGCAGATTTTGCAGGGGGCGAATCCGTGATGTTCGCACAGAAAGAGAGCCCGGAGTTACAGATCTGTTCATTTCCCGCATTATTATTCTGACCGGCAGGGGTTAATGAAGGGAGTAGGGCTCAGGAAAAGGTTTATTCTGCAGACCCGTGGCATAAAGCGGTTCTGCATATGAGCCCACACAACGGATTACAGATAATTGAGGAATCCCTAAAAAAAACGGGAATCTCCGGCAGCTGCTTTTGTTTATTGTGAGCCGGTGTAACAGGTAATACCTGTGCCAGCGGCATCTGCCCTATTTTGAAACTTACGACAGGAAATGTGGGGATAAAATGTGACACATCCGGTGAGGCGAATAGTTCAGGCCCGGGTGTTTTTCCGGCAAAAAAGGGTGCTGTCTGAGGGGCTGATGTCGTTTTAAAGTACTCGCAGAACCACCGGCCTGAAATAGTGCTTTAGTGCACAGAATGAAGGGGGGGCTTTCTGAAAAAAAGAGATTAGAATTCGATCTGAAAGGAGCTGTGGCTGCTTTACCGGTCTGCTCCGGGACTGGTTTGTTAGGATGGGATAAAAAAACTATTTTAATATAAGTTCAATATTATAATAACAGCATTTCGTTAATGATCCTTTGTATGGCACCGATACTTCGAAAAGCAAACGGCATTAGCGGTTTCATTTAGAGTTAGAAGGAGAATTATGATCTACAAAACGAGCGTAATACTTTGTGTTTTGATGCTGCTGCTTGGTACAGCGAACAGTAACGCCCAATTCGCCGGCGGTTCGGGCACTGCAGATGCCCCCTGGGAGGTAGCAACATTACAGCACCTGAACAATGTGAGGAATTACCTGGGCGAAGACCATGCAGATAAGCACTTCATACAGACTGCGGACATTGATGCAGCCGGGAATACGTGGGAACCAATCGGAAGCAGAAGCGCAAAATTTATGGGGACATATCATGGAAATGACTTCACGATTAGCAATATCACAATTTACAGGCCGGAGGCTGATGATAATGGCTTGTTTGGGTACCTCGAAGGCGCCCGGGTCAGTAATCTGAACATTACAGATATCCAAATCAATGGCAGCAGGTATAGTGGCGGTTTGGCCGGAAGAGTTCACTCGTCGGTGCTCAGTTTTATATCCGTTACGGGAAGTATTGTGGGCTATGATGATGATACGGGCGGGGTGATTGGTCTGGTGTGAAACAGCAGTCAGCTAAGCTGGCTGAGCGCGGATGTTACTGTAGTTGGCCGTGAAGCAACGGGCGGACTGATTGGCCGCCAATGGACTTCGGAAGTACGGTATTCGTATGCCAAAGGAACGGTAACAGGTATGTCGCTTACAGGTGGTCTGATAGGATATACCTCCTCGCTTGTGGCCGACAGTTATACAACGGCCGACGTTACGGGAACTTCCTCCGTTGGCGGTTTTACAGGGTCAAACTGGGGCGGCTCTGTTCACAGGAGCTACAGCACCGGAGCGGTAGCCGGTGAAAGCAATGTTGGCGGTTTCGCAGGAAGAAGTGATTCGTACAGCCAGACCGCGTACAGTTTTTGGAATACCGAAACATCCGGTCAGGAAACAAGTGCAGGCGGTTCGGGCGTAAACGGCTTAACGACGGCAGAGTTAAAGCAGCAATCAACCTTTGCAGCCTTTAACTTCTATTCGGCCTGGCAAATTAGCGAAGGCTCAGGCTACCCGGAATTTCAGGATTTCAGCGTGTACACCTTGCCTGAATACACTGAGCTGGAAAACCTTTCCGGCAGCGGTACTGAGCACGACCCCTACATTATCTCCACCATTCATGAACTAAACGCCGTAAGGCAGGATGTGACCGCTCACTACAGGCTTGCCGAAAATCTGGACCTGAAACCGAGTGTTGTCTGGAATATGGGGCAGGGCTGGGAACCCTTCGGGGATGCTTCAAACTGGTTTGCCGGTGTTTTTGACGGTAACGGCAAAATCATCACAGGCCTGGCTGTAAACCGGCCGGGAACCAATAATCAGGGGTTATTTGGCTACCTCAGGGAGGCTGAAGTCGCGGATGTAAATCTGGCTGATGTGCAGGTTTATGGCATGAGATATACCGGCGGTTTAGCCGGAACAGCGCATTCGTCACACTTAAGCATTATATCGGTCACGGGAAATATTGCAGGCCATGACGACGATACGGGTGGGGTAATTGGCCTTGTGCGAAACAACAGTATGCTAAGCCGGCTGAGCGCAGATGTTAATGTTATGGGCCGTGATGCAACGGGCGGACTGATTGGCCGCCAATGGACTTCAGAAGTACGGTATTCGTATGCCAAAGGAACGGTAACAGGTATGTCGCTGACAGGTGGCCTGACAGGATATACCTCCTCGCTGGTGGCCGATAGTTATACAACGGCCGACGTTACGGGAACTACCTCCGTTGGCGGTTTTACAGGTTCAAACTGGGGCGGCTCCGTTCACAGGAGCTACAGCACCGGAGCGGTAGTCGGTGAAAGCAATGTTGGCGGTTTCGCAGGAAGAAGTGATGTTTACAGTGAGGCCCTAAACAGTTTTTGGAATACCGAAACATCCGGTCAGGAAACAAGTGCAGGCGGTTCGGGCGTAACCGGCTTAACGACGGCGGACATGACCTTCCCGTACGCAACAGGTGTTTACGCAGAATGGGACTTCGACACCATCTGGTCACATGATGAAGACCATTCCGTTAACGCAGGCTATCCGCATATTGATGAAGGCCTGCCAACGTCAGCAGAAAACGAAACAGATGTACCACGGATTGTTAAGCTTCATCAAAACTATCCCAACCCGTTTAACCCTATCACCAATATCAGCTATGAACTGCCGCAACAGCAGGAGGTGCGGCTGGAAGTGTATAATGTGCTGGGCCGCCGGGTAGCGGTACTCGTAAGCGGCACTCAGCCTGCCGGCTACCATACCATTCAGTTCGATGCAAGCCGCCTTGCAAGTGGCATGTACCTTTACAGATTACAAGCCGGCAGCGTGGTGCAAACCCATAAGATGATGCTGGTAAGGTAGAAACTGTTCAGCCCAAAAGAATCAAGGCAAAACGGGCGGATCATTGAGTAAAGGCCCCTGCACTGTTCTTACAGCAGCAACAGGAGCAGGGGCCGGTCTCAAATGTTGTTTATGGAAATACGCTGTTCAAAAAAAGGCACGGGTGGTGTAAATCCGATAAGGGCTTAAAACCGGATGATCACGCATTTATCACCAACCGAAAATTCAATAAGGGGAAATCATGGAAAAAAATAAAAGCCTCCATGGCAATAAAATGCAGTGGCTCACGGGAAATTTATGGCTCATCGTAACTGTGCTCATGCTCTTGGTCATTATTGACATAGCCATTCGTGAAAGCAGTCTGCTGAACAGCGTTTCCTTACAGGATCTTCAGTCTGCTCATGTTTTGGGAATTGTTACAGGGCTGTTTGTAATCGCGATTTTTGTGGAAAGAGTGATAGAAGTCTTCCTGATTTATGCGCGTGAACCTGCAAAGCTGCACCTCAATAACAGCCTTGAGCAGGCAACAGATCCGAATGAAAAAACCGGGCTGAAACAGAAGCTCACAGCTTACAAGCAGCAAACCAGGCAGATGGCAGTTGGTATGGGGCTCCTGATAGGCATTCTGATTAGTGCAGCCGGTTTCCGTACACTGTCAGATCTCGCCGGAGCGGAAGGACTAATGGGTCTGTCGGATTTACAACAGCGCATTTTTACGGTTACGGACATCCTCCTAACCGGAGTGATTATAAGTGGTGGTAGTGCTGCGATTGATAAAATAGCGGGTAAATTCAGCGATTATTTCGACCTCAACCGAAACCTTAAAGAGCCCGCAGATGAAAAAAAACCGAACCGGCCGGAATAGTAACTCCTCAGAAGTCATATCGGCAGGATAACCGGGCATTCCCGTAATGCTGCAAAGAAGCTGTACCGGCAAACTGCATGACGGACAGAACAGATAGCAAAGAATTAAAATGTAAGCCTGCAGGAAATCATTTTGGTTTCATAAAAAAAGGGGCAGCATCTCTCAGCTGTCCCCTTCTTGAAACTTCCCGGGCCCTGCCCGCTCTACTTCTCAGGTAGCGTGTTTTTGTAAATCCGGCCGTCTTTCATGATTACCATGAAATTTTCCTCCGGGCTGGCGATGAGTTCGATGTTTTCGAGCACGTCGCCGTTTACGAGCAGCAGGTCTGCGAGGGCGCCTTCTTCCACAACACCGAGGCGGCCCCGGTACGGACTTCTGAGGCCGGAGAGTGCCAGCAGCTGCGCATTGTCGTGCGTTACCATTTTGAGGGTTTCGGCCGGGGTGAACCACTCGAGCAGCTGCAGGATGTAGGCGTTCTGTTCCTGATTCATCCAGGGTTCAAAAAGAAAATCGGTGCCCCAGGCAATTTTGACCCCAAGTTCTTTCGCCAGCGGCCACATACGGGCCTGACCCTCAAGTACAGGCCTGCGCTTCTCTACCCGCAGCGGATCCATGTTGGGCGTGCTGGCCCGTAGCACCTGTGTACTCAGCCAGATGTCGTTTTCGGCTACGAGCCGCATGGTTTCCTCGTCAAGCAGCTGACCGTGCTCGATTACTTTTACGCCGGCTTCAATGGCCCGGCGGATGGCGCGGGGGGTGTAGGCATGCACCATCACATAGGTGCCCCAGTCTTCGGCGGCCTCAACGGCTGCGCGCATTTCGTCGAAGGTGTACTGGGTAACGTCAACCGGGTCGTATGCGGAGGATGTGCCGCCGCCCGCCATAATTTTGATCTGACTCGCGCCAAAGCGCAGGTTTTCGCGTACGGCAGTGAGCACCTCGTCGCGGCCGTCGGCGATGAAGGTTGCCCCGAGCAGCTCCGCACGGGAGGGCTGCCCGAAGAAACGGCGTGAACGTTCATTCGGTTGACGAAAGTCGCCGTGACCTGCGGTCTGACTGATGGTTGCCCCCGAAGGCCAGATGCGCGGGCCCATAATCTGCCCGCTGTCAATCGCTGCCTTGATCTCGAAAATTGGCCCGCCTGCATCGCGTACCGCCGTGAAGCCTCGCATGAGCATCTGCTGCGACTGCTCGGCGATTTTCGGGGCAAGTGACTCCAGCGAGAGCTCCGGGTTCATCATGTCAATCATGCTGAGTGACCCGAAGGTCATGTGCACGTGTACGTCAATCAGGCCGGGCATGAGCGTCATCCCCTCCCCGCTGATCCGCCGGGCGTCGGGGTAGTCGCTGTAGCTTACAAATCCCCCTTCAACAATGCTGTGAATCAGGTTTCCCTGTACAATTACGGTCGAAGGCGCGGAAAGGCTCTCTGAGGTGCCGTCGAAAATGCGGACATTTTCAAAGATGACGGTTTGGGAATCCTGACTGTAGGAATCACTGCAAATCGTAAATAAAAACAAAAAAGCGAGGAGAATTACGCTAAACGGTCTTAAACAGTTCTGAATCTGTCTTTTCATAGTGGAAGTAGATTTTATATGATAAAAATTGCACTAACATGATGTCAACAAAATACTGAATGCGCACGTTTGAACAGGCTTAAAGTTTGATTTTTTTGATTGAATAAGCACAATTCCTATGATTCCGGAAAGCTAATAAGTCTATGTGTCTGAGTTGTTTTCACAGTTTGTGCGTAAAACAAAACGACTGTTTAAAATTATTTTTCAAAAACAAAAAAGCGCTTCAATCATATGGAAAAGCGCTTTTGTAAGCCGCAAATCATTAATTATCAATAACAGGAAACAAGGCCGACTTGCAGCGGGACCTTTTTTTGGTCAAATTAATAAAGCTAACTCTGTAACAATCTGAAAATCACCAATTCGTACTCACTCCGATAAAATTGGTGAAAAACCTGATGATACTGAATAAGGAGAAGTGAGGATTAACTGATTCGGCACAGATCCGCTGCCTTTTGCGAAATTCGAAACAACATCTTCCTGCATCACCATTACACCTTCTGCAAGTCTATGAATGCTACTAAACACAGCTGCGCACCAATGAGGCCGCCACTCAAACAAGGTCTGTACGATCCGTTACACGAGCACGATGCCTGCGGGATCGGCTTTGTTGCCAACATTAACGGTGAGGCCTCCCACACCATCGTAAATGAGGCGATCCGGGTTTTGCACAACCTCAATCATCGGGGTGCAACCGGCGCGGAAGGCAACACCGGTGACGGTGCCGGCATCCTGATGCAGATTCCGCACGATTTCCTGAAGCGCTCCTGCGAAGGTCTGGGGTTCAGGCTGCCTGAGCCCGGCCATTACGGTGTTGGGATGATCTTTATGCCGGGCGACCGGCGCGACCGGCTGCCATGTGAGCGCATTGTGGAAAAGATAATCCGGGAGGAAGGTCTTGAGGTACTGGGCTGGCGCAAGGTTCGTACCGACAATGCGACTCTGGGGGAGACAGCCCTCGCCTCGGAGCCATCCGTGCGGCAGGTTTTTATCGGCAAAGGCGGGCATGAGGGTACTGCGCTCGATCTGGAACGCAAACTGTTTGTGGTGCGCCGCAGGGCAACGCTGGCGATCAGCAAGGCTGAGCAGAAAATCAGCGACAAAGACTTTTTCTACATCAACAGCCTCTCAAGCCGCACGATTGTGTATAAGGGGATGCTCACCCCGCATCAGCTCGATAATTATTACCCGGAGCTGCGCGACCCCAACATGCAGACAAGCATCGCGCTGGTCCATTCGCGTTTCAGCACCAACACTTTTCCGAGCTGGAAACTTGCCCATCCCTACCGCTACATCATCCATAACGGTGAAATCAATACCGTGCGCGGCAACCAAAACTGGATGCACGCCCGCGAAGCTGTTTTGCAGTCACCCCTGTTTGGCTCCGACCTGAAAAAAGTGCTGCCGATAGTGCAGGATGAAGGAAGCGACTCCTCCAAATTTGATCAGTGCCTCGAGTTTCTGACACTCAGCGGCCGTTCGCTGCCGCATGCTATGATGATGATGATTCCCGAGCCCTGGGAAAAGCACGAAACCATGGATGATGAGCGCCGTGCTTTCTACGAGTACCACAGCTGTATGATGGAGCCCTGGGACGGACCCGCCTCGGTCGCCTTTACTGACGGTCAGGTGGTCGGGGCAACCCTTGACCGGAACGGACTGCGACCCTCGCGCTACTACGTGACGCGCAGTAACATGATTGTACTGGCCTCAGAAGCCGGCGTGCTCGACATCCCGTCAGATGAAGTGCTGATTAAAGGCCGCCTTCAGCCGGGCCGTATGCTGCTTATCGATACCAAAGAGCAGCGCATTATCAGCGATGAAGAAATCAAAAAGCAGGTGGTGAGTCAGCAGCCTTACGGTCAGTGGCTGAAGGATAACCTGGTGGACTTTGAAACCTGCACGAAGAAAATTACCTGGCAGGAGCCGCGTCTCGATCATGAAAAGGTGGTGCACCGCCAAAAGGTTTTTGGCTACACCTACGAAGACCTGCGCATCAACCTCGGCCCGATGGCTGAGAACATGCTGCAGCCGATCGGAGCTATGGGCAACGATGCGCCGCTTGCAGTGCTCTCGAATCAGCCGCAGCTGCTGTACAACTATTTCAAGCAGCTGTTTGCGCAGGTTACGAACCCGCCGATTGATCCCATCCGGGAGGAGCTGATTACCTCAACAGAAACCTACCTCGGCGGCAAAGGCAACATCCTCGAAGAGTCGCCTGAGCGCTGCCGTCAGATTAAGCTGCCAACGCCGGTGCTCTCAACCGAAGAAATGGAGATACTGCGCAAAACGGATCTGCCCGGGTTCAGGATTGAAGAGCTTCCGATTTTATTTGAAGCCGGAACCGGCGGCACCGGTCTTGAGAAAGCACTCAGCAAACTGTTCAACGCGGCGGCGGAGGCCATAGGCTCCGGAGCCAACATTCTGATTCTCACAGACCGTAATTTCAGCAGCAAGCTTGCGCCGATTCCGGCTTTGCTGGCGATATCGGGCCTGCATCACCATTTAATAAGAACCGGCAAGCGTACCGATGTGAGCATTGTGCTTGAATCGGGAGAGCCGCGCGAAACCCATCATTTCTGCACCCTGCTGGGTTACGGCGTTGATGCCGTAAATCCGTACATGGCGTATGAGAGCCTGTGCGACCTGCTGCAGCAGGGCCTCATTTCGGGCATCGATTACAAGCGTGCGGTGAAAGGCTACAACAAAGCCGTGGTAAAAGGCATCGTTAAGGTGATGGCCAAGATGGGCATCTCAACCGTGAAGTCGTACCGCGGGGCGCAGATTTTTGAGGCGCTCGGCATCAGTAAGGAAGTGGTCGATTCCTACTTTACCTGGACCGACAGCCGGATTGGCGGCATCACCCTCGATACCATTGCAAGGGAAGCCGAGATGCGACATGAAAAAGCCTATCCCAAAATTCGTCAGAACGGAACCGTTCTGGATGAGGGCGGTCAGTACAAGTGGCGCCGGAATGGGGAGTACCACATGTACAACCCGAAAACTGTGCACACACTGCAGCTTGCTACCCGTACCGGCGATTACGGGCTGTACAAAGAATATGCCCGCCTGCTCGACGAACAGCATGATCCGCCGCCGGCCCTGCGGCACCTGCTCGAACTCATTTACGGCCCAAAACCGGTGCCGATTGAAGAGGTTGAGTCGGTAGAGTCCATCTGCCGCCGCTTCAAAACCGGGGCAATGTCGTACGGCTCCATCAGTCTGGAAGCGCACGAAGCCCTGGCCATTGCCATGAACCGGCTTGGCGGCCGGAGCAATACCGGCGAGGGCGGCGAAGATGCGATCCGCTACACCGAAGATGCTAACGGCGACTCCCGCAACAGTGCCATCAAGCAGGTGGCCTCAGGCCGTTTCGGGGTAACGAGCGAGTACCTCACTCAGGCCAAAGAAATTCAGATTAAGATGGCGCAGGGTGCCAAGCCGGGTGAGGGAGGCGAGCTGCCCGGCCGCAAGGTTTATCCCTGGATTGCCGATGTGCGGCTGTCAACGCCGGGTGTGGGGCTCATCTCCCCCCCTCCGCACCATGATATCTACTCGATTGAGGACCTTGCCCAGCTCATTCACGACCTAAAGAACGCCAACGATCAGGCGGATATCAACGTGAAGCTGGTTTCCCTTGCCGGGGTCGGTACCATTGCCGCCGGTGTGGCGAAAGCCAAGGCCGATGTAATTCTGGTCAGCGGCCATGACGGCGGCACCGGGGCCTCCCCGCAAACGAGCATCAAGCATGCGGGCCTGCCGTGGGAGCTCGGGCTTGCCGAGGTGCATCAGACCCTGCTGCTCAACAACCTGCGCAGCCGGGTGAAGCTGGAAACCGACGGACAAATCAAGACAGGCCGCGATATCGTAGTCGCAGCCCTGCTGGGTGCCGAGGAGTTCGGTTTCGGCACGAGCGCGCTCATCACCCTCGGGTGTATTATGATGCGCGTGTGCCACCTGAATACATGCCCGGTTGGCGTGGCTACGCAGGATCCGCACCTGCGCAGTAAATTTACCGGCGACCCGCAGTATGTGGTCAATTTCATGAGGTTTGTGGCGCAGGATGTGCGCGAGCACATGGCCGCAATGGGTTTCCGCACGATCGACGAAATGATCGGCCGTACCGACAAGCTCCGCCAAAAGAAAACCAACCACTGGAAGGCAAAGCTGCTTGATTTGTCGCCGGTGCTGCACAGTCCGAAAGTTCATGCGCTCACGGGCGTTCGCAAGCTCACCAAACAGCATCACGGCCTCGAAAACAGCATGGACGTGCAGATGCTGCTCGACCTGTGCGAGCCCGCCCTGAGTGAAAAAACAAAGGTGAAAGCCAGCCTGCCCATCCGGAACACCAACCGGGTAACCGGCACCATCTTAGGCAGCGAAATCACCCGCATGTACGGTCAGGAAGGGCTGCCGGAAGATACCATCCACCTGCGCTTCCGCGGCTCGGCCGGGCAGAGTTTCGGCGCGTTCGGCGTGCCGGGGGTTTCCCTCGAGCTTGAAGGCGATGCCAATGATTATTTCGGAAAGGGCCTTTCCGGCGGCAAGCTGATTCTGTACCCCGACCGCGATGCGCGTTTCCGACCCGAGGATAACATCATTGTAGGCAATGTGGCGCTTTACGGCGCAACCCGCGGGGAAGCCTTCATCCGGGGGCGTGCCGGTGAGCGTTTTTGCGTTCGCAACAGCGGCGCCGCAGCGGTAGTTGAAGGCACCGGAGACCACGGCTGCGAATACATGACCGGCGGCCGTGCCGTAATTCTGGGCCCGACCGGCCGGAATTTCGCGGCGGGTATGTCGGGCGGAATCGCCTACGTACTCGATACCGACGGCAGCTTCCCAAGCCGCTGCAACAAGGAAATGGTGTACCTGGAGAAGGTGGAGGATGAAAGCGACGAAGCCGAACTCAAGCGCCTCATCCGCCGGCACGCCGATTTCACAGACAGCGTACTCGCCTGGAAAATCCTCGCCAAATGGGAAGAGGTGCTGCCGCAGTTTGTGAAGGTTCATCCACAGGATTACAAGCGGATGACCGAAGCCATCCAAAAAGCCGTGAAAACCGGCATGGATCCGAAAGAGGCCGAGCTTCATGCGTTTGAGGCCAATCAGCTGAGTGAAGCCCGCGCCGCCGGCAACTAAGCGGCTGCTTCTGCTCAGGGCCCGGATGAGGCCCGGAAACGCATCCCCCGAGAAAAAAAATATCAAAGAAAAACCGAAATACAGGATTATCGACTGATGGGAAAACCAACCGGATTTATGGAAATAACGCGCAAAGATGCGCCGGCAATAAGCCCCGCTGAGCGCGTAGGCGACTGGTCAGAGTTTGGCATCCGCCTGCCTGACAGCGAACTGCAGCAGCAGGGTGCCCGATGTATGGACTGCGGCATCCCGTTTTGCCAGACCGGCAGCACAACCGGCAGCGGCAAGGCGCTGGGCTGCCCGGTGTACAACCTCATCCCGGAGTGGAACGACCTGGTGTACCGCGGCAAGTGGCGCGAAGCCCTCAACCGGCTGCACAAAACCAATAATTTCCCCGAATTTACGGGTCGCGTTTGTCCGGCGCCCTGCGAGGGCAGCTGCGTACTCGGCCTGATTGACAAGCCCGTTGCGATCAAAAGCATCGAGCAGGCCATCATCGATAAAGGTTTTGAGGAGGGCTGGGTGGTGCCGCAGCCGCCTGACAGGCGTACCGGCCGCAAGATTGCCGTAGTTGGCTCAGGCCCCGCAGGCCTGGCCGCTGCCGCGCAGCTGAACAAGGCCGGGCACTGGGTAACGGTGTATGAACGCGCCGACCGCATCGGCGGCCTGCTGATGTACGGCATCCCAAATATGAAGCTCGAAAAGGGCGTGGTGGAGCGCCGGGTGAAGCTGCTCGAAGCCGAAGGCATTACCTTTGTGACCGGCACCGAAGTGGGCAAAGACCTGAGCGCGGATGAGCTGCGCCAAAACTTCGACGCCATTGTGCTCGCCGGCGGCGCAACCAAACCGCGCGACCTGCCGATTGAAGGCCGCGAGGCAGAAGGCGTTTATTTTGCGATGGAATACCTCCATGCCGATACCAAGAGCCTGCTCGATAGCAGCCATGCCGACGGCAAATTTATCTCGGCCAAAGACAAGCACGTGATTGTGATTGGCGGCGGCGACACCGGCACGGACTGCGTGGGTACGGCCATGCGGCACGGCTGCGCGACCGTTACGCAGTTCGAAATTATGGCCAAGCCACCGGAAGACCGCGCCGAAAACAACCCCTGGCCCGAATGGCCCGGCATCTACAAGCTCGACTACGGTCAGGAAGAAGCCCGCGCCAAATTCGGCGACGATCCGCGGCAGTATGAAGTAATGACCAAAAAGTTTGCAACCGACAAAAAAGGCCGCGTGAAAGAGCTGCATACCGTGCAGATCCGATGGGTTATCGGCGAAGACGGCCGCATGAAGCCCGAAGAAGTGGAGGGCAGCGCCCGCGTGTGGAAGGCCGATATCGTGCTGCTCGCAATGGGCTTCACCGGTCCGGAAAATCCGCTGCTCACGGCCTTCGGTGTCGAGCAGGACGGCCGCAGCAATGTGCGCGCCCGTTACGGAGATTTCAGCACCAATGTAGAAGGCGTTTTTGCCGCCGGCGATATGCGCCGGGGGCAGAGTCTGGTGGTGTGGGCTATTAACGAAGGCCGCGCGGTTGCAGAAGCCGTGGATAAATGGGTGATGCGCTAAGGACAGGAGTAAAAATGAAACGCGGGTAAGGTGTTCCCCGAACCCAACTGCACGGCCATTTCTGCATTCCATTTATTTTTTTGGGGAAACTTCGTGCGCATCACGGTCTTTCGTGCTGGCTGGAAAAACCAAACCTGCGGCTAATCCCGTGCTTTTTCATTTTGACCTTTCCGGCGTGTAATTCAAACCTACCCAAAAACATCCGTGTGCTGTCAGCCCTGAACGGGCAGAAAACAGTCTGGTGCTACAGCACCCGCCGTGCGACCGTAAACCGCTGCTGCCAGTACGGCTGGTTAAGCTCATCAATAATAACGCCCTGCGAGGTTGAGGCGTGCAGAAAGCGTCCGCCGCTGAGCACAATCCCGACATGGCGCGTATTTCGGCCGGTCTGAAAAAAAACGAGGTCGCCCACACGCAGCTGCCGGGGGTTAACCCTGGTACCCGCCCTCATCTGCTGATCGGTGGTGCGGGGCAGCTCTACCCCGAAGCCATTGCGGTAAACGAGCATCACAAAAGCGGAACAGTCCACCCCTTGCTGCGTGATACCGCCAAGCCGGTACGGGGTACCCCGCCACTGCTGGAACTGCTGCATCAGCCGCTGTTCAACCTGCCGCGCATCGGAGCGGGACCCCGACGACGAACCGCATCCCCCTAAAAAAAGAGACAAGGCAAAAAGCAGCAGGAGTGAACTTGCGGGCGTTCGCATAAATCAGATGGGTTTGCCCCGGGTTAAACCGAACGGGATTTCAGACCGCTCTTGAGGCGGTCGAGCAGGTCAACAACTGTGCTGGGGTTGGCCATCACGTAGAAGTGAAGCCCCTGCACCCCGTGATCGAGCAGCTCCTGACACTGCTGCGCGCCCCACTCAATCCCGATTTCGCGGGCGCGGTCGGGTTTGAGGGAAATCTCATGGGCCAGCGGCTCCGGGATGTTCAGATAAAAGGCGCGCGGCAGGGTTGTGAGCTGCCGGTAGCTGCTGATGAGCTTCAGCCCGGGAATGATGGGCACCGTAATGCCGGCTTCCCGGCACTTTGCTTCGAAATCGAAAAACTTCTGGTTGTCGAAAAACATCTGCGTTACGATGTAATCGGCGCCGGCATCCACTTTTTCTTTCAGGCGCTCGACATCCCAGTTGAGGTTGGGTGCCTCGAAGTGCTTCTCAGGGTAGCCGCCCACGCCCACGCAGAAGTTGGTTTTATCGGCCTCCATCAGCTGCTCGAGGTAAAGCCCGCGGTTCATGCGCTTGATTTGCCGCACGAGATCAACCGCGTACGCATTGATGCTGCGGTCGGCATTGTAAGGTTTCGGGGCCCCGTGATCATCCCCCCGGATGGCCAGCACATTTTGAATGCCGAGGAAGTTCAGCTCGATCAGGGCATCTTCGGTTTCCTCCCGGGTGAAGCCCTTGCACAGGATGTGCGGAACCGGCTCCACATTGTAGCGGTGCTTGATGGCCGCGCAAAGGCCGATGGTTCCGGGGCGCTTCCTGCGGATGTGCCGCTTGATGTTGCCGTTGTCGAGTTCTTCGTAGTAGGCCTCAGCCGCGTGTGCGGTAACATCAATGAAGGGCGGCCGGTAGGGCATCACCTGATCGAGCGCTTCGAAAATGCTGTTGATGGATTTCCCCCGCTTCGGCGGGATGATTTCAAAGGAAATGAGAGGCTCTGAGCTTTGGGCGTAAAAATCGGTGACTTTCATGTGCGGAGCATGGAAGAAATTAGGTTAAAAATATCTGCATAGCTTCTGCCGGTAAATACCAAAGATTAAAGGTACGGAATGCCGGCTGTAGTTCAAGTAAACTTTAGAAGAGTGATAAATCGTGCGGAAGGGTATAAACGCTTCAGTTTTTAGTAGTCCAGTCTTCGAGCCTGATATTTTCCAGGCGTTCGAAATGCTTTCTGTTGTTGGTTACTAAAATTAAGTTATAGTAAACAGCTGTGGCTCCGATGAGAAGGTCAAAGTCGTCAACAGGTTTTCTGGCTTTTTGGAGGCGCGCTTTTTCAAAGGCATAAATATCCAGACCGGGCATAATGGGCAGTATCTGAATGCCGGATAAAAATTGCTGCAGGGCCTTTTGGTTTTTCTCCCTGGCCTGGCTTTTCTGCACACCAAACTTTAGTTCAGCCAGCGTGATCTCAGAAATAAAACAATTCTCCGGACCTGTTTCCATGAACTTCGTTTTCAGATCAAATAGACCTTTCATGAAATAGATGCAGATATTGGTATCAAGGAGATATAGCATCAAAATTCTTCCGTCTTTCTCATGAAGGTTCTTGTACTTTTGATCGCATCAACAAGTGCTTCAGCACTCTCTTCTTCATCCCATGCACCAAAAGCATCATAAAAATCAACCTTCGCATCATCAAAATCTGCTTTCATGGAACTGCTGAGTTTTGATATGAGATCAAGCTTGTTTGAAACACTCATATTTTTAATGAGTGACAGGTAACTGTTTATAAGTTTGGTGTTGGTATCGGTTGTGTTCATGGCCGCACCTCATCAAGTCTGAAAGGATGATTCCCCGCCGAAAGCAGGGTTTTAAGTGATTAGGACAAGGTAATAAAAATGAAAAAGCAGTGTAAGCAGCAAAGCTGATGTCCTGATATTAAGCAGCAGGTGTTGCGGGGGGATATTGGAAGGTTGATTTTCTGCAAGCGCCTAAAAAACACTCAACCCTCAGTCGAGAAACAGGCTTTTCAGCTCGGGAGTTGGTATCATGCAGGCCTCCTGTTTGCCGAACCATTTGTAGCGGTTTCGGGCGATGAAGCGGTAGAGCCCGTCGCGGATGAAGCGTGGCAGCACCATGAAACCGTACAACAGCGGCCATGCGCCCTTCAGCCTCCGGGCGATGCTGAGGGCAGCCGCAGAGTGCGTGTACCACAAATCGCCTTCTTTCAGGATGATGGTATCGAAGGTGTCGGCCGGCTGACCGTGCCG
>NZ_JAIUMX010000086.1:0-15128 GCF_022565315.1 Cyclonatronum sp.
GCAGCATCCTCAAGCCTGCCCTCTATGCGCTCATGCTGCACCGGGGCATGATCCTGCCCAACACCCTCGTCGCCGATGTGCCAACGCAGGTAGCCGGGTACAGTCCGCAGAATTTCAGCCGCACCTACATGGGCGCGGTGCCTGCTTCGGAGGTGGTCTCCCGCTCCCTCAACGTGCCTTCGGTGCGCATGCTGCGCGATTTCGGCCTGCCCGATTTTCACTATTATCTGCAGGAGCTGGGGCTGAGCACAATCACCCGTTCCCCCGATCACTACGGCCTAACCCTCATTCTGGGTGGGGCAGAGGCCACGCTTTGGGATGTTGCCGGCATGTACGCAGCCCTGGGGCGGCACCTGCTCCGCTACGACGCCCGGCTGTCGGAGCAGCCGCCGTTCCGCGCGCAGCCGCTTCATTTTTTGCAGGGTGATGGGTACCTTGCCGAAAACAGCGGCTTTCCCCTTTCGCACGGCGCGGTGTGGGCCATGCTTGAAGCCATGCAAAATGTGAACCGGCCTGAAAGTGAAGTGGACTGGCGCCGCTTTGCCTCGGCCCGGCAGGTCGCCTGGAAAACGGGCACGAGCTACGGACACCGCGATGCCTGGTCGGTGGGCCTCACCCCGGAATATGTGGTGGCGGTTTGGGTCGGAAATGCGGGGGGCGAGGGGCGCCCGGGCCTCACAGGCGTGCAGGCCGCTGCCCCGGTGATGTTCAGCCTGTTCGGTTTGCTTGGCGAAACGCGCTGGTTCCCCGAGCCGGTTTTTGATATGCACACGGCAGAGATCTGCCTGCTCAGCGGTCACCGTGCCGGGCCCGACTGCACGCACACCGCTGCGCAGGCCATACCGCAGGCGGGCCTGGAAACGCCGGCCTGCCCCTACCACACCCGCGTGCATACCGATGCCGCGGGCGGCCTGCGCGTGAACAGCCGCTGCGCGGATCCGGCGCTGATGCAGTCAGAAAACTACTTCGTGCTGCCGCCGGCCATGGCGCACTTCTACCGCAGCCGGAACCCCGCCTACCGCAGCCTGCCTGCCTGGATGCCCGGCTGTGAACCCGATGAGGGACCGCAGCCGGCCATCGACCTGCTGTACCCGCCAGAGGGCGCCGAAATCTACATCCCCGTTGAGCTGGACGGGCAGCGCGGGCGCACTGTTTTCGAGGCGGTGCATCAGCGGCCGGATACCCGCATCTTCTGGCACCTGAACGGCGAATTCGCCGGCAGCACAAGCGGGCAGCATCAGCTGCAGCTGGCCCCCGAACCCGGCACCTACCTGCTCACCCTGGTTGATGAGCACGGGCTACAGCTGAGCAGGCGCATCACCATCATGGAAAACCGGCGGCAGTAAATCCGGTCAGGCAATTCCCTGAATGCGCCGCTTCAGCAGCTTATGTCAACCTACGCTGATTTAATCAACTGATTAATCATATTCAGATTGTATCACAGGGACTGAATAAATATTTTACCTAAAATACCGTCACCCGAAAGTCTTGCATCCATGGCTGAGTCCAACCCAGAAATCAATTGGGATCTTGAAGCGTACAACCTCCCGGAAGTCCAGCAAAACGACCTGAATCAGTTGTTGCGATTGTGCGAAAAACATCTGAAATCTTATGATAAACAGCTGATTTCCAAAGCATTTAAGCTCACCTATCAATCGCACAAGGAAGGTGTGCGGGCTTCCGGTGAGCCCTACTACCTGCATCCCCTTGCGGTAGCAGCTATTATAGTGGAGGAGATTGGCCTTGATGATGTTTCCGTAGCAGCAGCCCTGCTTCACGACACCGTTGAAGACACATCTGTGACCCTCGAAGATATCCAAAAGCATTTTGGGGAAGTCGTGGTGAAACTGATTGACGGGCTGACCAAGATTTCGGGTTTTTTTCAAAGCAAAGGGGCCAAGCAGGCTGAGACCTTCATGAAACTGCTGGTGTACATGGCCGACGATCTGCGGGTTGTTTTGATCAAGTTTGCCGACCGCCTGCACAACATGCGCACCCTGCATCACCTGCCCAAGCCCAAGCAGCTGCGGATCGCAAATGAAACGAGCGAGCTCTACGCGCCATTCGCTCACCGTTTTGGCCTCTACAACATAAAAAGTGAGCTTGAGGACTTGTGTCTTAAAGCCTCCGATGAGCAGGCCTACAAGTATATTGCCCGCCGCCTGAAAGAGAAAAAGGATATGCGGGAAAGTTTCATTCGGGAGTTCATGGAGCCGATTCGGGAACAGCTGGAGCGCTCAGGTTTTAACTTTGAAATAAAGGGCAGACCCAAGCATATTTTTTCGATTCATAAAAAAATGGTGCGGCAGCAAAAGCCATTCGAAGAAATTTATGATCTGTTTGCGATCCGCATCATATTAGACCGGCCGCACGCAAAAGAAGACTGCTGGCGGGTTTATTCCTTCATTACGGATGAATACACGCCTATACCTGAGCGCTTCAGGGATTTTATTTCTGTACCTAAAGCAAATGGCTATCAGTCGCTGCATACAACGGTAATTACGAAGCGTGGCCGCAAGGTTGAGGTTCAGATCCGCACCCGGCAGATGGATGAAATTGCAGAGCAGGGCCTGGCTGCACACTGGAAATACAAACAGGGAAGCGAAGGCGGTGAAGGCCTGGATAAATTCGTGAACTGGGTTCGGGAAGTGCTTGAAAACCCCGGTGCGGAGTCGGCTCAGGAGTTCGTAAAAGATTTTCAGCTGAACCTGTACTCACGCGAAATTTATGTGTTCACACCTAACGGCGAA
This sequence comes from Cyclonatronum sp., assembly GCF_022565315.1. Classification (NCBI taxonomy): domain Bacteria; kingdom Pseudomonadati; phylum Balneolota; class Balneolia; order Balneolales; family Cyclonatronaceae; genus Cyclonatronum; species Cyclonatronum sp. The sequence continues at coordinate 2,751 of NZ_JAIUMX010000086.1, forward strand.
CTGAGAACACTGCCGCAGGGGGCAACGCCGATAGATTTTGCCTTTGATATTCATAGTCAGATTGGTGAGCGGGCAATATCTGCGAAAGTGAACGGAAGGCTGGTGCCGCTCAGGCACAAACTCAGCAGCGGCGATCAGGTTGAGATTGTTACCGGCAAGGTGCCGAACATGAACCCTGACTGGATCGATTATGTGGTTACGCACAAAGCAAGGGCACGGCTGCGGCAGTTTCTGAAACACGAACAGCGGAAAATCTCGGATCTTGGGCGGGAAGCCTGGGAGAAGAAAGCAGACCGCAACAAGTTCGAGCTTTCTGATCAGGATCTGGCGCGTATTGCCCGTAAGCTCGGTTTCTCGTCTATTCAGGCAATGTTTTTTGCCATCGGGAATGAGTCGTACGAAATCAACCGACTGGTTAAAGCGGTGCGTACGTTTCTGAGCAAGGGACGTTTTGAAGCTGATGATCAGGAAGTGAACCTGCATCAGGCCCGTAAGCTGGACTCCAGTGAAGTGATTGAAGACATGCAGACCGCAAATGCGCATACCCTTACCCTTGACGGGAACCTGGGTAATATTAAATACTCCTTCGCCGGATGCTGTAAACCCATACCCGGCGATGATGTGATGGGCTATGTGAGCAAGGAGGGCCTGCTGAAAATTCACCGCTCAAACTGCCGTAATTTGATGCATTTGATGAAGACATCCGAAAATGCAGTTCAGGAAGTACAGTGGACCAAAAATACCGGCGGTAAATTTATTGGGGGGATAAAGGTCATTGGTGAAGACCGTCAGGGTTTGGTAAACGATCTTTCAGACCTGCTTTCCAATAAGCTCAAAACCAACATGAAGGGAATTCATGTGGAAAGTGATGACGGTACCTTTGAAGGCACCATTGTAGTGCACGTAGAGGATCTTGATCATCTGAGAAGCGTAATTGCAAATATCAGAAAGGTTTCGGGTGTGAAGAGCGCATACCGACTTGAATAATCCTTTTTCTAACACTAAAATCAGGTAGAAAAACATAGGTTTTAACCCGTGCTTAAATTTGCCTCCGACCAAGTGCATCCCTATTTCATACAATAGTATTTAAATACTTAAATTGTTAGAGCTTACAGAGTTAATCAAACGATTGAAGAATATTTTTTTGGCCACCTATATATAATAAAATCAACTGTTTGTTTGTACTCTTATTGAAATTTAACAACTAACAGAGAGGATTTCGCCTTATATTAAGGCAAAGTTATTAATCACTTACAGTTGCATCCAAAAATATTGATACAAAAGGGAATTGCCATGACTTATACAAAACGGGACATTGTTCGTCGTATATCTGAGACCAAAAACCTTCCAATGGTGCAGGTTGAACCCTGGGTTGATGATGTTATTGTAGCACTGCGTGAAACTATGATGGAAGCTAACCCAACCTGCAGAATTGAAATCCGTGATTTTGGCGTTTTTGAGGTGAAACTTACCAAAGCCAAACCAAAAGCAAGAAATCCGAAAACCAACGAAGTTATTTTTGTGCCGGAACACCGTAAAACCCATTTCAAGCCAAGCAAGCTTTTGAAAGAATTTCTCCGGCAGCCGCTTGAGTCGGTTGATCAGCAATAAGCGGAATCTGATTTCTGAACCGCTTAGCTGGCTTAACCTGTGGTAAATTACAGCCGTATTCTGGCCTTCGACGTAGGCCAAAAAAGAACCGGACTTGCACAATCGGACCCGATGCACATCATCGCGAGTCCGATTGGTGCGTTTGGGGAACGTGATTTGTTTGAAAAAGTAAACGCAATTGCAGCCCGCAACCCTTTGGGGCATTTTGTTGTAGGCTGGCCCGTAGGGCAAAACGGCCAGCTTGGCTCATCCACCCAAATGGTTGAACAGTTTGTGAAACGGCTGAAATCGCGTTTTCCCGGAATTCCGGTTACCCTGGTTGATGAGCGTTTTACCTCGGTTATGGCCAAGCAGCAGATGATCGATTCGGGCATGAAAAAAAAGAAACGGCAGCAAAAAGGGATTGTAGATGCAACCGCCGCCTGTATTATCTTACAAGAATTCTTAGACCAGCAACCAAACACCCGATAAGCATTTCATGAGTATTTTACCCATCGTAACCTATAACGACCCGGTTCTTCGGCAAAAAGCCGCAGCTTTAACGGAAAATACCCCTGAGCTGCAGCAACTGATCGACAACATGTTTGAAACCATGTACAACGGTCAGGGCGTAGGCCTTGCCGCTCCGCAAATCGGCGAATCTGTCCGCTTGTTTGTGATAGATGCCGACCCCTTTACCCAAGATGAAGAAGGGGAAGAAAATTTCGGGCCTATGGTTTTTATTAATCCTGAATTTACCCCGGTTGGTGATTTCAAAACAGCAACCGATGAAGGCTGCCTGAGCATACCCGGGGTCCGTGAATCAGTATCACGCCCTGAAACCATTCAGGTGAAATGGCTCGACCGCGATTTTAAACCACAGGAGCAGACTTTTTCAGGATGGGTGAGCCGCGTTATTCAGCACGAATATGATCATATCGAGGGCGTGTTGTTTATCGATTATCTCGGCAGTTTCCGCCGCCGCCTTCTCCGTAGCCGCCTTACCCTGGTCGAAACCGGCGAAGTTGATGCCGGCTACCCCATCAGGCCAAAAACAGAAACCGCTGCAAAGCAGGCATAAGCCTGCCGCAGTTTCGCTTTTCTGCTTTCCACGCTATTTCCTGTGTCTTTCTCGCAAGGATGATGCCCACAAAACCAGCTTTTGAATGAAAACCCTGCGCATCGTTTTTATGGGCTCGCCGGACTTCGCCGTGCCTTCCCTTACCAGGCTCGCACAGCAGAGCCCGCATCGTATTGTTTCCGTTGTTTCAGGCTCTGACAAAAAACGGGGCCGCGGCGGTGCACTATCGCCTACACCTGTTAAGTTAAAAGCCCTGGAACTTGGGCTGCCAGTGTTGCATGCCGACCGCCTCCGTGGCAATACGGATCTGGAGCAGCAGCTCAAAGCCCTTGCACCGGATTTATTTGTGGTTGTTGCCTTTAAAATTTTGCCCGACAGCCTGCTGGCTGTCCCAAAGCTTGGCTCAGTGAACGTGCACGCTTCTCTGTTGCCTAAATACCGGGGCGCGGCACCCATCCATCATGCTGTGATGCAGGGCGAAACAGAAACCGGCTGTACCGTTTTCCGCCTCGATTCCGGAATTGATACCGGAGGCATCATCACACAGGTTCGTACAGCAGTCGGGCCGAATGAAACCACCGGCGATGTGTACGCCCGCCTCATGGAACTTGGAAGCGGCGCCCTGCTTGAAGCAGTACAACAGCTGGCACAGGGCACGGCAACCTTCACCCGGCAAAACAACAGCGCCGCAACGCCTGCCCCTAAACTTTACGATGAACACTGCCTGCTCGATTTCTCCCGGACGGCTGTGCAGGTTCATAACCAAATACGCGGGCTGAGTCCGTACCCCACAGCTTACTCCCTGCTCGATGGTAAAAGATTGAAGGTACTCAGCTCTCAGCCCGTCACCCTTGAGGCTGAACACCCTTTGCAGACTTTGGTGCCCGGCAGTATTATGCAGGATGTATCGGCAGGAAGGGTTCTGGTACGCTGTGGCGAAGACGCTGTATGTTTGGGAGAGGTTCGGTTTGAAGGTAAAAAGCAAATGCCGGCTCTCGATTTTTTCCGGGGCTGGAACGGAAGCCTTCGTTTAAAGGGGCTATAAGATTGATTTCACCCTTGAAGTTAGGGTAGCTAAAACATAGTTTATAAAGCTGTATTATAAACCGCTGCCGGGTCGGTACCCCTGCCTGATGCGATATTAAATTTTCATTAATATAAAGACAGCAACGGCAGCTACTGCTTAAAACGACTTATGTTAACGGTCAGGCCCTGATGAACGGCCTGCCGGACAGGCTTCAGCCCGATTACAGGGTGTTGAGCTTCCCGTTCGGCCGGCTCTCCTCCGAATAAAATTAAATCCGAACGTGCTATGAAAAATATTTATCTCGAACGCCTTGATGTGATGTTGCGTGAAGGCATTGATAATGAGGAAGAACTGCACCGCATCTGCGAAATGCTGCATCCGGCTGTTTTAGGGCTGCGCCTCTCGGAGCTTGAACCGGAAGATGCCAAAGCCATTCTTGACCGTTTCCTTCCTGAAAATCAGGCCATTGTGCTCAGTCATTTCCGTAAGGAAAAAGCCGGAGAGCTTGCCGAACTGTATATGGATGAAATGCTCGCAGATATTATCGAGCTCATGCCGCACGATGACCGTGTTGACCTTGTCAAGCAGATTCCGGAAGAGAGGCGCGAAAAGCTTTTAATGAAAATCGAAGAAGCCGACCGCGAAGACATTATGCGCCTGAGCCTGTACGAGGAAGAAACCGCCGGTGCAGTGATGACAAGCGAGTTCGTAACCCTGCGCGAAACCATGACGGTCGAAGAAGCCCTTGTGAGTATCCGGCGGGTTGCCAAAGACCGCGAAACCATTTATAACGCCTATGTGGTAGATGCCTATAACCGGCTTACCGGTATCGTAACCCTCCGAGAGCTGCTGCTCTACTCAGGTGGCACCAAAATGGCCGATATTATGAATACCGATGTGGTATTTGCCCGGGAAGATGAGGATCAGGAAGTTGTGGCCAACCGCCTGAGTGAGTACGACCTTATCGCCATGCCGGTAATTGACGACCATAACAAAATGGTCGGTATCGTTACCTTCGATGACGTCATGGACGTTCGCAAGGAAGAGGCTACGGAGGATTTTCACAAAATGGGATCCGTAGGCCTTATGAACATCAGCCTCAGCGATGCACCTGTTAAAACCCTGATCCTGAAGCGTATGCCCTGGCTGCTGGTACTTGTGTTTATGAACATCTTTTCGGGTGCAGGCATCGCTTATTTTGAAGACACTATCGAAGCCGTCGTAGCGCTGGTGTTTTTCCTTCCCCTGCTGATCGATAGCGGCGGGAATGCCGGCTCGCAGGCCTCAACCCTGATGGTACGTGCCCTTGCTACCGGCGATGTGAAAATAAGAGACTGGTTCCGCCTGTTTAGCAAGGAGATATTTGTGGCCATTACCATAGGCGTTATTATGGGGGTCGCTGTTTCTCTCGTAGGCTTTTTCCGCTCAGGTCCCGAAGTTGCTTTTGTTGTTGCCCTCACAATGGTATGCTGCGTTACAGTTGGAAGTTTATTGGGAATGTCGATGCCCTTCCTGCTTCAGAAATTTAATTTTGACCCGGCAACGGCTTCAGCACCCCTCATCACCTCGCTGGCAGATATTGCCGGAGTGCTGATGTATTTCAGCATTGCAACCTGGTATTTTAATCTTTGAACCTGTCGGAGAAAAGAGGGTGCCTTAGCTCGATTTTATGGTATATTTTTCCGGTTAACACACGCTTATGATGCCATTAAACGATATAACTGCTGCGAAAAAAACACTTCGGGCACGTGCCCTGCAAACCCGTATGGCCCTCAGCACCGACGATTGGGCCGAAGCTTGCGCCCGTATTCAGGATTGTTTTCTGGACCTGTTTGAAACGGCTGATTTCCCGCGAATTCACCTGTATTCAGCCATGCTGCTACGAAATGAAATCGATACCGAAACCCTCGCAATCCGCCTGCTGCGTGCCGGAAAAGAAATCGCTGTTCCGGTGATGTCTTTTGAGAGCCGTACACTCACCCATTTCCTGGTAGATGAAGGCACGCGGTGGGCGACCAACCGCTGGGGCGTAAGCGAACCCCTGAACGGAATTCCGGTAAACCCCGATACCTTCGGGCTTATCGTTGTGCCTATGGTCGCCGCAGATGTACACTGCAACCGACTCGGTTACGGCAAAGGCTACTACGACAACTTTCTGAAAAATACAACAGCACTCAAAGTAGGCTTGTGTATGGAGTGCTGCATTTTTGAGCAAATACCCTCTGAGCCGCACGATGTAAGGCTGAATCATGTGATTACTGAAAATCGCTTTCTGAGTGCAACGGTATAATATCGGGGCGGAAGGGATGGGGCAATCTCCAACTGTACCTTTGAAACCGTTGGCACGTAGCAGATCACATATGAACCGGCTGTATGGCTGTATGCTTACAAACCGGAAAGGCATATCTTAATCGTTTGTTATTTTTGTATGATAATAAAGCCTATTTAAGCTGAAAAATCCTATTTTTACGGCATGTCAACCAAAAGCAGATCACAAAAAGATTACCCGCAGGATGCGATTGAACTTGAACAGGAATTTAATATTTCTGATCAGGATCTCGAGCGTGCGTACCGGCAGTTTATTGCCAAAGAAAAGCCTAAAAAGAAGAATAAAGGCTTGCGGGGAGCGGCTTCTGTTTTCGGAGGGGTGATGCTCGTCGTTACTTTTATGATGATGCTTCAGATGGTGGGCATACCGGCCGGACCGGATATTAATTTCACAAACCACATTCTACTGCCCGTGATCGCAGCTTTGTTTGTGTTACTTGGCTGGACGGGCCTGAAGCGGAAGCTTGACAAAAGAAGTGAGGAAAAATTTGATGAGCCGCTTCTGAAAGTTAAAACAGGGGGGCGTAATACCGACGCAAGGCAAACAGATGCTTTTGAAGAGCTTGAGCAGGAGCAGAAACAGAAACAGAAGCGGGAAAACTTCAGAGATTTTCAGGCCAACAGCTTTTCTGGGAACACCTACGCTGAACGGGTAGCAAATGCTGCCCGCGCAAAGAAACAAAGAAACGACACCTATGCCTTCACCAGAAAAAAAACAATTTACCGAAGCCGTACAGATAAAAAAATAATGGGTGTTTGCGGAGGTATTGCCGAATATTTGAATGTAGATCCCACTTTAGTCCGCATTATTTTTGCTTTGTCGGTAGCATTTTACGGAACTACCTTTTTTCTTTACCTCGCACTTGGCTTTATTCTCCGGAAAGAACCGGTGGATTGATGTACAGTTAAGTGCTGAAACCCAACAAGGGGGCAGATCAGCTGCGATACATTGGGCTGTCTGTATTAAACTTTTTTATAATCGAGGATTACTGATCGTGCTGATTTCATTTGAAGGTATTGATGGCTGCGGGAAAACAACACAAATTATGCTGCTTAAAGAACGGCTGATGCGGGAGAAGCTTCCCGTTGAAGTACTCAGAGAGCCGGGAGGTACCGATCTCTCAGAAATGATCCGCAGCCTGCTGCTGAACCCCGACGTTCAGATGAATCCCGTTACGGAGCTGCTGCTTTTCTCGGCTGCGCGGGCAGAGCTTGTTGCCGAGCGGGTGCGCCCGCTGCTGCAGCAAAAAGTAATCGTAATTCTCGACCGCTTTTACGACTCAACGGTCGCTTATCAGGGGTTTGGGCGGGGGAGCCTGCCGATTAAAGAGATTCATCACCTCAATAAAATCGCATCTCAGGGAATTGAGCCGGATGCTACTTTCTTCCTCGATCTCGATGTGGATGTTGCCCTGCAGCGCCGTATGGCGCAATCCGGCGGGCACGACCGCATGGAACTTGCAGGGCAGCCGTTTTACGAGCGCGTACGCGACGGCTTCCTGTATCTGGCGAAAACGCATGCCCGATTTATTCAGCTTGATGCGACCCGCAAGGCCGAAGACCTGCATCAGCAAATCTGGCAGCGGGTATCGGGGATGATCCGCTGAGCCCTGGTTAATGGCACGCATTAATGGCACGCGGATTTAGAGGATTTGTCCGGATTTGCGCGGATGGTGTTTGGGGATAATTTGCTGAAGCCGGGGTGTTTGGGTATCAGTTCAGTCTCTTTTGAGATGCTTTTCAATCCTCGCTTTGGCTTCTTCCATGCTGTATATATGGCCTTCTTCAACTTGCTGTTTGGCTTCGAGCAGGTCCTCGAGCATCGCTAATTTTTTTTGAAAGCGCTCAAATTCTGATACATCCATCAATACAGCTGCGCTTTTGCCGTGTTGTGTGAGAATGATGGGCTGCTTGTCTTTTTTTAAGCGCTGAATAAACTCGGCTGAATGCTTTCTGAATGCAGAAAGGGGTTCGATGTCTTTTGAAACTGAAAATTCCATGATAGTGCCAATTGGTGGTACTTTAAATGTTCTTTAGTGTACTTTTTACTATGCTTTATGGCAAGCATTAAGGGCACGCAGGTAGTACCGTTTTTTCGGATTTGCGCGGATGGTGTTTGGGGGGAGATAATTTTAAAGCCCGTGTCTTGCCCTGTTTAATCTGCGTGCAGGCGGTTTCGGAGGGTTTCGAGTTCGGGGTTTCCGGTGCCGCCGCGGTGCGATTTTGCGCGGAGGGCGGTCTGCAGATCGGGCACTTCCAGCGAGGAGAGCTTCGATTTGATTTCGAAGTAGGCTTCCCGGAAGCTCATGCCGCCCTGTACGAGCTCGTTGGCGCGGTCGGCCGCGAACAGCTCGGGACCGCAGGCAGCCGCCATCTTGTTTGCGTTGAAATGCAGGCCTTCGGCGATGAGCTGCGCCACCTCCAGAAGTGAAAGGGTGAGGCCCAGTGCGCGCATGGCGTATTTTTTGGTGAGCTGCATATCCCGGTGATAGCCGCTGCCCAGGTTCCGGCTCACGGCCCGAAGGCTCGCCCCGAGGCCGGTAAGCTCTCCCGCAGTTGCCCGCAGCAGCTCTGCGCTGTCCGGGTTTTTCTTTTGCGGCATGATGGATGAGCCGGTGCAAAGCGCATCATCCAGCCGGAAGAAACCAAAACTGTTGCTCGCGTAGGTCACGCAGTCGGTGCCGAACTGACTTAGACTTGAAGCCAGCGATTCCAGCGCATTTACCAGGGCAATTTCCATTTTGGCCCGCGAGTTCTGCGCCGCAATCGGGTTGAGCAGCAGCCCGCTGAAGCCCGCTTCTTTAGCCACGAGATCCCGCTCCAGCGGCAGGTTTACCCCGAAACCTGCCGCCGTACCCAGGGGCGAATGGTCGAGCAACCTCACAACGGAACCGAGCTGTATCAGGTCGAAGTACAGCAGTTCTGCGAAGGAGGCTGCCCACATGCCCGCCGAGGAGAGCATCGCGGGCTGTGTGTGCGTGTAGCCGGGCATCGGCAGCTTTTCACCCTGCTTCGCAAGTTTCAGAAAGGTTTCGCCCAGGGTGCGCACCCGCTGCCTGATTTCCCCCAGAGCGTGCAGCTCGTACAGGCGGATTGCGGCCAGCACCTGATCATTGCGCGAGCGCCCGGTGTGAATCTTCCGGCCCGCCTCACCCAGCTTTTCGGTCAGCCAGGCCTCAATAGCGGTGTGACAATCCTCCTGATGCGGCTCAACCGTGAATTCCCCGGCCTCCCAAAGCTTCAGGATTTCGGCCAGTCCGGCCAGCAGCGCTTCGCCCTCCGCCTCGGTGAGCAGGCCCGCCTTCACCAGCCCGAGCGCGTGTGCCCGCGAGGCCCGCACATCCCACGGCAGCAGCTCCCGGTCGAGGAGGTAATCATCCCCAACCGTAAACGCGTGGATTTTTTCCTGAACAGAATTTTGCTGCAATGCCGAAGCCGGGTTCCAGAGTGACATTTAAGATGTTTAATGTTTAATGTTTAATGTTTAATTATGAATCATGAATATACAAATACAGTCTCGCGGGAATACCGCCAAAACCACAACCAAACGCGCCGAAATGGGTTTCGCACCCGTAGAGACAGCCCACGGCCTGTCCCCCAAACGCGTCAGCCACCGTGAACCCGGGATCGAAAGGGTTCCATCCTGCGCGGAAACAGGATATACAGAATTACGGCGCGGAAACCCCCGTCACCTTGCTGCGCCTCACCTGATGCGCGGTTTTCTGCGGCAGATTCCACAGCTCGATGAAGCCGGCCGAGGCATTCTGATTAAAATCGGCCGATTTGTTGAAGGTCGCAAGGTGCTCATCAAACAGCGAAAACGGCGAGTCGAGGGCCACTACCTCGCAGTTGCCTTTGTACAGCCGCAGGGTGACCTTGCCGCTCACTTTCTCGTTTTGTTTGTCCTGAAAGGCGCGGATGTTATCCATCACCGGTTCAAAATATTTGGCGCCGTAGCACAGGTAGGCCCATTTGGTGTCGAGGAAGGTTTTGAGCTCGTTTTCTTCCCTTGTTGAGACCAGCTGTTCCAGGTTTTTGTGCGCCTGAATGAGCAGGTGCGCCGCCGGATTCTCGTACACGCCCCGCACCTTGAGCCCCACAATCCGGTCTTCAATCAGGTGGAAGTAGCCCACTGCGTGTTTGCCGCCGATGGCGTTGAGCTGCTGAATAATTTCAGTGGCGGACAGCGCCTCATAGTTGAGCGATACCGGCATGCCCTGCTCGAATTCGAGCACGACAAGCTCTTCTTCGTCGGGGGCGTTTTTCGGGGTGTTGCACCATTTTAGGATATTCTCCAGCGGCGGAATCAGCCGCGGATCTTCGATTTCGCCACCCTCGCCGGTGTTTGCCCACATGTTTTCATCATAAGAGTACGGCGCTTTTTTGGTCTGCTCCACGGGGATGCCGTGCTGTATGGCGTACTCGATTTCCTCGTCCCGGCCCATGGACCACTCGCGAACCGGTGCAATGATTTTCACCTGCGGATTCAGCGTCGTGATGTAGCCCTCAAAACGCACCTGATCGTTACCCTTGCCGGTGCAGCCGTGTGCGATTACCTCACAGCCGTATTCAGCGGCAATCTTTACGGCGATTTGGGAGATCATCACCCTGCCCAGCGGACACCCCAGCGCGTACCCGCCCTGATAGTCGGCATTGGCTTTCACGGCTTCCATGCACAGCTGCGCGAACTCGTCGCGGGCGTCGTACACGATGCATTCTTTGGCGCCCAGCTTCAGGGCCTTGTCGCGGATGGCTTCCATATTGTCGGCCCGCTGACCCAGATTTACGGTGAGGGCAACTACCTCGCATTCGTAGGTGTCCTGAATCCATTTGAGCATCACGGAGGTGTCGAGTCCGCCGGAGTAGAGCAGCAGACAAGTGTCGAAGGTTCCTTTGTGGGCCTCATGCGAGGCAACTTTGTGATAGACAGCGTGCTGAATCATGATTCGATGAGTTGAGTGGTTTTGAAGGAAGATGAAGAAGATGAAGAGGGATGCTGTTCCGTGGCCGGCACCGGATTTTCGAGCCGGTACTCGGGGTTGCAGAGAATGGCGAAGACGCCTTTGGCCGTTACCATGCGGTTTTTGGCCTGCTGATACACCAGCGAATTCGGATGATCGATAACGGCGTCGGTCACTTCCAGCCCGCGGTGTGCAGGCAGGCAGTGCATGAAACGGGCGTGGTCAGGGGCCTTGCCGAAGAGCGCCTCATTCACCTGATAGCCCTCAAAGTGCCGGAGTTTTTGGGTGTATTCGTGCTCCTGACCCATGGAGATGAAGGCATCGGTGTACACCACATCCGATTGCTTCACAAAAGGCAGCGGGTCGGTGCCATGGCTAAAGGTACCGCCGTGCCGGGCTGCGAGCTGTGCAAAGTGCGCCAGCTGCTCGCGGTTCCAGTAGCAGGGCATGGGGCCGGCAAACTGCATGTGATGCCCGAAAATGAGGCCGATTTCGATCAGTGAAAACGCCACGTTGTTGGCATCCCCGATAAAGGTGATGCGCAGCGGCTTGTCGCTGCGGAACGACTCGTGGATGGTGTACAGATCGGCCAGCGCCTGCATCGGATGATGGCGGTCGCAAAGCCCGTTAACGACCGGGATGTCCGAAAAGGTGGCCAGCTTCTCCAGTGTTTCGTGTTTGAAAACCCGCGCAAAAATGCCGTCGCACCACTGTGCCACATTTTTGACGGTATCTTTGAGGGCCTCTCGCTCTTCCGGGATGCCGGGGGCGTCTTCGGTAGCGTGCAGGATTTTACCGCCCAGAAACTCCTCCGGGCTAATGTGAATCACCGAGCCGCCCAGCTGATTCACGGCTACTTCGGTCGCCAGCTTGGTGCGCAGCGACGGCTTCTCGAAGCAGAACAAAATGGTGGAGCCGTCGAGCGGCTTCACGTTACGCCGCTTTTCCAGATAGGCGCTGAGATCGAGCACGTGCTGCAAAAACTCAAGCGGGTATTCGCTGATGGTGAGCAGGTTTGACATGTGTGAGCTGTTTTGAGGATGACTGATTGCAGTGGCTTGCGTTGTGGTTCGGAGGTTTCGGCCTGAAGCCGGGCAAAAAAAAAGCCCCGGCTAAAGTGAATTAACCGGGGCGGGAAAATCGGATACAAAAAGTACCGGCATACCTCACCCTGTACGGCAGCGGCGGCGCAACACAACAGAACCTTCGGCAATCGCGAGCGGCGATGCAGAAACGGCGGTGAGTTGAATGCTGAAGTATGCGGACATTTAAAAAAATGATGATGTGAGTAACTTCCCTCAACCTAAACTCTGAAAAGCCAAAAGGCAAGAGGAGGCACATAAAAAAAGACAGATTAGGGTGACAGCAGCAAGGTAACAGCCTTATATTAA
>NZ_JAIUMX010000087.1:0-15078 GCF_022565315.1 Cyclonatronum sp.
AGCGGTCTGCCGTTTGGGGTCAAAAATGAATTTCACCACTGAATCCCATTTCTACCCGCATATCCCGCGGTCAGGGCTGTTCGCCCTGCCTCTACTACATGGCATGCCTGCGGCATGCTTAATTTGGAGGGGCGCGCGCGTTTTCTACCCATGTGGTATCCCTAACGGGATATGGTGTACAAGCCTTGTTCAGCCCGCGGTCCTCGGTCCTCAGCCGTCTGCCGTCCTCGGTCAGCCGTCAGCGGTCGGCGGTCAAAAATGAATTTCACCACTGAATCCCATTTCAACCCGCATATCCGGCGGTCTGCGGTCGGCGGTCTGCGGTCGGCGGTCTGCCGTCAACAATAGATTTCCAAACACACCCCATTTCCACCCACATATCCCGCGGTCCGCGGTCTGCCGTCAGCGGTCAACAAATCCCCGCACCATCATCCCATAAAAAAAGGCACCCCCTCTGTTCAAAAGGAGTGCCTTGTTGGATTGTCAAGTTATCAATCAACCAATCTGTCTTGAGCTTTCAATCCATACTGTTAAGAATTTCTGCTCAGATAAACTGAACTGCTGCTTACTTAACCAGGGTCATCTGACGCATCAGGGTGGTGTTACCGGCCTGAAGGCGATACAGATAGATACCGCTTGAGAGGTTGGAAGCATCGAAAGAAACGCTGTGCTGACCCGCCTGAAGGGAGCCGTTCACCAGGGTAGCTACGCGCTGACCGTTGATGCTGAACACTTCGAGGCTCACCTGAGCGGCTTCCGGAATCGCGAATTCTATTACCGTAGTAGGGTTGAACGGATTAGGGTAGTTTTGGCTCAGCTGGAAATCGCGAACCATTTCACCCGGCTCTTCCACACTTGTACCTGTTCCGCCTGAAACTTCCGTTGCTACAGCCGGCTCAGAGAACAGTTCTGTGCTGGTGTTGTACTGATGCAGCCAGAAAGTATAGCTCGTTCCCGGGTCGAGACCAGAGATATTAAAACCAAACGGGCCAACACCATTGCCGTCACCTTCGGTAGTTCCGAACTCATACTCGTTAGCTTCGGTGATCGGGTTTTCAACATTATCAGCGGTGCGTGCGTAGAACAGGCGGTACTCGATATTCGGGTTTTCAACATTGTTCGGACCGGCTGCCAGGAACATTTCACCTGAACCAACAGGTTCTCCGCCAATGTTATTGGCAATCACGAAACCTACCGGCGTGGGTGGGGGAACAATAACGCCTTCGCCACCGAATGCTACATCATCCCAGAAGTACACGCGCTCAACTTCTGTCGGGCCCGGTGGGGTGAAATCAAAGAAGATGGTGAATTTGTTGTAGTTGTTGGCAAAATTGATAGGAGCGGTGCCACCTGCCTGATTGGCAAAATCAAATACGAGAAGCTGCCATTCTTCGGCAACCGTAACCGTAGCTTCGGTTTCGACTGAGATAGTCGGGTCGTTGGAGTCTTCAACTTTTGCACGAACCGGAATACCTGCAACCGGCGACCATACCCGAACACTCATGGTTGTTTCATCAGGTGTGAACGGGATCGGGGTTGAGAAACCGTCTGGTTCGCCAACAGTAGTTCCTGCAAAGAAAGCAACGCCTTCAGGCTTAACAGTACGAACAACCAGGTTGCTTGGGTCGGTAGGATCTGTGACGATACTTGAAGAAGCACCTTCAAAATCAAAGAGACCGTAATCAATGTCCGGATCGTTGAAAGTTACCGGAAGCGAAAGGCCACCCGGTGGCGGTGGGGTCTCGTCAGTCGGGGTGAGGGATACATTATCAACTATAACATCGTCATTACTCAAACCAGCTTCGAAACCGAGTTTCATCTCAGGGTACTTTGCTGTAAGCGTGAAAATAGTTTCGTAGGTTTGCATTTCTGTAGAAAGCGAAATATCAAAAACGTTCTGCGCTGCAAAACCGCCGCCTTCTTCACCGAAGAAAGAGCGAAGCTGACGCCCTTCAGCGTTTGAGCGGGCATCGAACTGAATTTTGTAGGCCTGACCTACAGTAAGGGCATCAATTTGAGACTGGCTCAGGATCTGATTCAGCTGAATCCACCAAACTTCGCCGCCTGCGCCGCTGATTTCAGTGATGGTAGCTTCGCCGTCAACAACGGCAACATTTGCGGAAACACCGGCAAAATCTGCAATAAAGGTGCTCCATGACTCAAGGCCTGACGAAAAATCGCCATTATTCAGAATATTCTGCCGTGCATCGGCCTGATTAACCGAACCAAGGGTAAGCCCTGTAAACAACAGAAGCGCAATCATTGCCCTGGATGTGTTTGTAAGAAAAGATTTCATGATATATGGGGGGTTTGTTACTGATTTGTGGAAACGCTTTTAAGGTAGAAGAATCGCCCGTTTTATGCAAATAATTTTCTCTTTATTTGCACAAAAACGTACTTTTCAACCCAAACACCTAATTCACATAACCTTATCGGATTAAGAATATCAAAAATAAAGAGCCGCCCGACCCTCACATTCCCGCTTTCTGAGATTCCTGATTTTAAGACAAACGCTAACATTTTGTTTTTTAATAGCCGATTTTAGACTTCAAAGACTTTATACATAAGCGAAACAAAAGAATCCGCCAAACGCCGGCCCTGCAGACTGATACTGTTTTGCAACCCGCTGACCTCATTTTGCACAAACGTTCAAATTCCATATGCAGCCTGCCTTCATTTAAGAGTAGCTTTACTGAAAAAAATTTCCCATATTTTGCAATAAAAATCCCTCTCACGAATTTACCGGAACACATGATCAAAAAAGTAACCTTAAAGGACATAGCCGATGATACCGGCCTGTCTATTTCGACGGTATCGAGGGCACTCACCCGAACGGGGAAAATCAGCAAGGATAATGAGAAGAAGGTTTTCGAGAGTGCTTACCGGCTTAACTACCCGGTTTCCAACATACACACGCCTTTGGAGCTCAGAAAGACCATTCATATTGCCATCATAACGCGGCACTATACGGGCGAGTTTTTTGCATCGCTTTTTGAAGGATTCGACCGTTCTACCAAAGACAGCAACGCCGGTATCAGCCTTATCAGTGTAACGCACACCTCCGACAGTCCGGAGCAGATTATCAGTGATCTGCGCAAAACACACTTTGATGCGGCTGTAATTTTCATGCCCGACTACCGCGCTAAAGACTATGAAACCATGCTCCGGCTTTGTCCGCCCGAGTTCCCGATTGTTTCCATTGCACCCATTGCAAGCCCGGTGATGGATACCGTTACTTTCGATAATTACCGCGGGGGGCATCTCATTGCGCAGCATTTTGAAGCCCGCGGGTTCCGCAAGCTGGGCATCGTGCACGGACCGATTAACAAATCCGAATCTATGCTGCGCAAAAACGGCTTCGTTGATTACATACAGGCCTCAGACGACCTCAGCCTGGTGTGGGAATACGGCGGCGATTACTCTTTTGAGCAGGGCAAGGCATCCTATGAAAGCTATCGGAATGCACCCGTTAAGCCTGATGCTATTTTTTGCAGCAACGACGGTATGGCCGTAGGGTTCATGCACAACGCCATCCGCGACGGTCTGGCTGTTCCCAACGATGTGGCCATTGCCGGCTTCGACGACCTTCCCACCTGCAACCTGTACACCCCAACCCTCACTTCTGTGCACACGCCTTACGAGCTGCTGGGCAAAAAAACCATCGAAATTATTCTGAACCGGCTCAAAGATCAAAGCAGCGAACGGCACTCCGGCTACATGAGCCTGGTACCCGTATCGCTGACCGTGCGCGAAAGCACCACCAAAATGGCCCGTACCTTTAGAAACCCCTACCAAAGTCTTGTCTGATGCAGCATTCTGTAAGGCTGAGCGGTGAGTCCGCAAGCCGCTCTCAGAAGAATTACGACCTGCCGTATCTAAACCCGGAGCTGCCTTCCGAACAGCGTGCTGAAGACCTGCTCAGCCGTATGACCATAGCCGAGAAAATCGGCGAGATGACGCAGCTCGACATCACCCTGATCAACAAAACCGGCAAACAGCGGGATATCGAACTTGACGCCGATAAGGCACGTGAGCTCATCCTCAAGCACCACATCGGGTCTTTCCTGAACGGAGAGGCCGCAGCGCCTGAGGTCTGGTTCCGTTTCATGGATGAACTCACGCGCATAGCGGTGGAAGAATCCCGCCTGGGCATCCCGCTCATTTTTGGTATCGACCACATTCACGGGGCGAGCTACCTGAGCGGGTCCACCATTTTCCCGCAAGGCATCAACCTCGGGGCCACCTTTAACCCGGAGCATGCCCGGCATACCGGCTACACGACTGCGCTCGAATGCGCCGATGTGGGGCATCACTGGTGTTTTTCGCCCGTGCTCGACCTGGGGCTGCACCCGCAGTGGCCGCGCTTTTGGGAAACCTACGGCGAAGACCCGCATCTTGCCGCCCGCATGGGCGAAGCTTTTGTGCGCGGCATGCAGGAAAATCAGGAAACCGCTCCCTACAAAGTAGCTGCAACCGGCAAGCACTTTCTCGGCTACTCCGACCCCCGTGCCGGCTGGGACCGCACCCCGGCGTACATCCCTATGCAGCAGATTCACGAATTTCACCGGGTATCTTTTCAAAAAGCGGTTGATGCAGGCCTTCGCACCATCATGCTCAACAGCGGGGAAGTGAACGGTGTACCCGTGCATGCCTCCTACGAACTGCTCACAGAGCTGCTTCGCAACAAAATGGGGTTTGATGGGGTGGTGGTCACCGACTGGGACGATGTGCGCAAGCTCATGAATTTCCATTACACCGCCGCCGATTTCACCGAAGCAACGTACCAAAGCGTGATGGCCGGTATCGATATGTGCATGACCCCCCTCACCCTCGATTTCAACGAGTCCATGCTCGAGCTGGTCGAAAGCGGCCGCATCACCGAAGGCAGGCTCGATGCTTCGGTCCGCCGCATCCTGAAGCTCAAGTTCGATCTGGGACTGTTCGAGAACCCCTTCCCCCGAAACGACCGCTTCGCGCGCATCGGCAGCACCGAAAGCAAAGGCAAGGCCCTGAAAGCCGCTCAGGAATCCGTCATCCTCCTTAAAAACAAAAACGAAACCCTCCCGCTTAAACAGCCCAAACGCATCGGGCTTTTTGGTCCGTCGGCGCAGAGCCGGCGCAACCTCTGCGGCGGCTGGACCCTCGCCTGGCAGGGCGGCGAAGAGGCGCGCTACCCCGAGAGCATGCACACCATTCACACGGCCCTCCAAAAAGAATTCCCTTCGACTGAGGTAGTTGTTTTTTCGGATGATGCGCTCCGTGACCTTCAAAAAGCATCGGTGCGGAAACAGAAGTCTTTCCTGCAGGAACTCGAAGCGCTGGATGCGCTGATTTATGCCGGCGGCGAGGAGCCTTACTGCGAATTCGCGGGGAATATTTCCGACCTTCGCCTGCCGAAGCCGCAACGCGAAGACGTGCAGCTGCTCAGCCGGGCAAAGGTGCCGCTCCTGCTCGTGCTCGTTCAGGGGCGGCCGCGGCTGATAACCGAACTGCTTGAGGGCACCGATGCCTTCATCCATGCAGGTCTGCCGGGCTTTGAAGGCGCGGAAGCCATCGCCAAGGTGCTTAGCGGAGCCGTGAACCCTTCCGGCAGGCTTCCGTTTTCCTACCCAAAGTGGCCCAATCACTTCCTCCCCTACCATCACAAGCGAAGCAACATTTATTTTTTTGACCCCTCGGTTGCCAACCACATCACGCAGGGTACCAAAAACACGGCGTTGTATCCCTTCGGTTTTGGCCTGAGCTACACAACTTTTGCCTATTCCGGGCTGCGGCTAAGCCGGTCGGAAACCAACGGCTCTGACCCCATCCGGGCTACGGTGCGCATCACCAATACCGGCACGCGGACGGGAACTGAAACCGTGCTTTGGTTCACTTCCACGCTTGTTGGGCGCATTACGAGACCGGTGAAACAACTCCGCCATTTTGAAAAGGTGAGACTGAAGCCCGGCGAATCAGCCGAATGCACGTATGATATACTCCCCGTAAACCTTTCTTATCCCGACGAAAACGCACAGCCCGTGCTCGAAAACGGAACATACAGTGTAGAAATAAACGGGCTGAGTGCCGGTTTTCTGATCAAACAATAAACAGACGCTGAGCACGAAGATCAAAATCAGGCGCAGGGCTAAGCTTCACGGGCAGCAGTCCGTTCAGCTGATCTCATGGTTTACAAATAGTTGAAATACTTTGCTTTAATGAGCAGTTGCATTTAAATTGCACAGCATAGTACGTCTTACATATCTATCTGTGTTTTTTTTACACTCCGGCACAGCTCTGTTTCCCGTCGCTCAAAATCCGGTTAGCGAATTATTTCATTGTATGTCAGGTCTTCCGAAACCTCTGTTTAACAGCCCTGTTATGGGGTTTGCGCATCACAAAATCATTTTGGATGATGCAGGGAAACCATGTGATTACGTTTTTCTGGAAGTGAACAGCACCTTCGAAAAACTTACCGGGCTTCAGAAATCCGCTATTCTCGGGCGAACGGTGCTTGAGGTTATGCCCGGCATCGTTGAGGATGATTTTAAGTGGATTGATACCTGCGGTGCGGTTGCGCTCGGCGCGGAAGCAAGAAGCTTCACAACTTTCAGCGTAACGCTGCAAAAATGGTTTGATGTACAGCTTTATTCAGAAGAACATCTTCACTTCTCTGCCCTTTTTTTTGACATTACCGCCTCCAAAAAACATCAGGAAATACAGGATCATGCAGAAAAGCGGCTGAATGTGATATTAGAAAGTACGCCCGACAGCATCTGGTCGATCAACAGCAGCTATGAAATTTTATACCTCAACAGGAGTTTTCAGCAGGAATTTGAGCTGGTATTTGGCGTAAAACTTACTGAGGGCACCAACATTCTGCGCGCTTTACCGCCTGAGTTACAAAAAATCTGGAAGCCCCGTTACGACCGGGCGCTTAAAGGGGAGCAGCTTCAGTTTGATGATGTTATTGAAGCCTTCGGGCAAAACATTTACATCGAAGTACGATCAAACCCGGTTTATACCAACAACAAGCTTACGTCTGTGTCTTTTTTCGGGCGTGATATTACGGAAAAAGTAAGGGCCGAACAGGCTTATAAGGAAAGCAGCGAGCGGCTGAACAGCATCATAAGCAGCCTGAATGATGTTATCTGGTCGGTTTCTCTGCCTGATTTCAGGATATTGTACCTCAGCCCGCAGGCGGAAGCACTGTACGGGTATCCGGTGCAGGCGTTTTATGATAACCCGCAGCTCTGGCAGGATATCGCGCACCCCGACGACCGCCCCATTCTGGATAATGCGCTCAAAACCATATTTGAAACCGGAAGCTCCGTGCGCGAAAGCAGGGTTATTCACCCCGACGGCACCATTAAGTGGGTGCTTGATAAAGCAACCCTCGTGTATAACGAAAAGGGGGAAGGCGTACGGATTGACGGCATAGCGAGCGATATCAGCGTTCAGAAAAAGCTTGAACTTGAACTGAATGAGGCCGCAAAAAAACTGGACCTGTTCAGCAGGCATTTACCGGGCGTACTCTATCAGCTGAAAATGCAGCCTGACGGCTACCTGAATTTTCCTTATGCGAGCGAAGAGTTTAAACATCAGTACAACACGAGTCCGGAAGCTGCCGCTGCAGACGCCAAAAATGTGTTTAAAGCCATTCACCCGGATGACCTGCCGCAGGTTCAGCAAGCCGTCATGCGTTCAGCCGAAACCCTTGATACCCTGAACATAAGTTTCAGGGTAAATCAGCCTGACGGGTCCGTGATGTGGGCTGAAGCACTTGCAACACCGCAAAAACAGGACGACGGATCCGTACTGTGGCACGGTTTCACCCAAAATATAACGGACCGTAAAATGGCCGTTCAGGAGCTTCAGGTTTTTAAATCCATTGCCGATAAAGCGGTTTACGGAGAAGCCATCTCAGATTTGGATGGCAATCTGATTTACGCCAATCAGTTTTTCGCCGAAGTACACGGCTATACCATTAAGGAAATAAGCGGCGCCAACCTGCGTATTTTTTACGATGAGGAACATATTGAGGATGTAGCCGGACTCGTGAAGCAACTTATCAGCACCGGAACATTTGAGCCTACTCTTGTGTGGCACAGGCACAAAAACGGCAAAACTTTCCCCATGCTCATGAGCGGGGTTCTCATTTCCGATGAAACCGGAGCCCCGCAGTATATGGGTTCAACTGCCATAGATATCAGTCGGCAGTACTACACCGAGCAGCAGCTGTTAGAAAGCAAAAAACAGCTTTCAGGTATCAGCGATAACATCCCCGACGGGCTGGTTTACCAGCTGATTTCGCGACCCGGCTATCGCAAATTTTCCTACATCAGTGCCGGGGTAAATAAACTGCACGGTATCAGGGTTGAAGATGTGCTCCTCAACCCTGACAGTCTTTATGGTCAGATACTTCCGGAAGACGCGATGAAACTCGCGCAAAAAGAGCAGCGAAGTATAGACACCCTGTCCGTATTTGAATGCGAATACCGCATCAAGCATCCCGACGACGGTAGTCTCCGCTGGCTGAAAGCCTCCTCAACTCCAAGGAAGCTGCCCAACGGAGATATTCTTTGGGACGGCATCGAGATCGACATCACCAAAAGCAAAAAAGCCGAAGAAGAGCTCATGCGCCTTTCGCAGGCCGTTGAGCAGAGCCCGGCAAGTGTTGTGATTACCGACATTGCCGGCAACATCACCTACGTGAACCCGACCTTCACAGAACTGACAGGCTACAGCAGGGACGAAGCCATGGGGCAAAATCCGCGCATCCTTAAATCAGGTCATCAGCCGGAGCATTTTTATGAACAGCTTTGGCAGACCATTGTAAGCGGTAAAACATGGAAGGGTGAGCTGCTCAATCACAAAAAAAACGGGCAGCCCTACTGGGAATCAGCTACCATTTCCCCAATTAAAAACCAACAGGGGGAAATCACAAGCTATCTTGCGGTCAAGGAAAACATCACCGATCGAAAAAAAGCAACGGAAGAGCTTCGTAAATCAGAAGAGAAGTACCGGATTGTAGCCGACAACACCTATCACTGGGAATTTTGGGAGATTCCGAGCGGCGAGCTGCTCTACAACTCACCCGCCTGCGAAAGGGTGAGCGGATACACCGCTCAGGAGTTTATCGACGATCCGGAGCTCATCATCCGCATCCTTCATCCCGATGATCGCGGGCACTACCTTGCACACCGCAAAAAAACCTGGACTACCCCTGAACCTGACCGCTGCGTATTCCGCATTTTCCATAAAACGGGCGAAATTCGCTACATAGAACACGTTTGTCAGCCAGCCTACGACAATAACGGAACTTTCCTTGGTGTCCGGGGAACCAACATCGATATAACACAGCGCAAGCTGATAGAAAACAAGCTGATAGAAAGCGAAAAGAGGTTCCGGGAAATTTTTGAGCTGCTGCCGGTAATTTCTGTACAAGGGTACAATGAAAAGCGGGAAGTTATTTACTGGAATGAAGCTTCAGAGCATCTGTACGGGTACAAGCGTGAAGAAGCTATGGGGCAGAAACTGGAAAACCTGATTATTCCTGATCAGGCGCGTGATCAGGTGATCTGTGAGATTCGTAACTGGATTGAACACGGCGAGCCGATTCCTTCTGCGGAGCTAACGCTGAAACACAAAAACGGCAATCCGGTTCATGTGTTTTCCAACCATGTGCTGATTATAAACATGAAGGGGCAGGCGGAGCTTTATTGTATCGACCTCGACCTCACCGAGCTGAAGCAGAAGGAAAAGGACCTGCGGCAAAGCGAAGAACGGTACAGGTCGGTGATCAGGGTATCAAAAACCGGCGCATGGGAGTATCTTACCCATGAAAACAGGCTGTGGTGCAGCCCGGAGTATTTCACCATGCTGGGTTACAGCCCGCACGACTTCAGCGATAGCGAATCGACCATTGAAATATGGACTAACCTGATACACCCCGACGACAGACAGGAAGCAAGTGACAGGTTCGCTACCTTTATTTCGGAAGGGATGCAGGGTACGTATGAAAATTATTTCCGTATGCTGCACAAAAACGGCGGATTTGTCTGGATCTGGTCGCGCGGTCAGAATCTGCCGGCCGCGGATGGTTCCGTTTCTGACATCGTACTGGGAGTGCATATCGACATCACAGGAATCAGGGAGGCAGAAGCCAAGATTCGCGATAGTGAACTCTACTACCCCTCGCTGCTGCAAACCATACCCGACATGGTATTTGTGCTGGATAAAAACGGCACTTTTATGGATTTCAAGGTCCCTTCAGATACGAATCTCTATGTTTCGCCTGATCAGATCATTGGCGGAAATGTAAATCGGCTGATGCCGGCAGAAATTGCACTTCAACAGATGGATACCATCAGGCTGGCACTCGCCGAACCCGGGGTGTACAGCTTTGATTATGAGTTAAGTATTAGCGGCAAACCGCAGTTTTTCAGCGCCATCACCACTGCCTTCGGGCAGGACCGTGTAATCACAACGGTACGCGACGTAACCGATTACAAAGAAAAGCTCGATGAAATCAAAAAGCTGCTCGATATTGAAGAAAAGCAAACCCGCAGCCTGCGTGATTTCACCCATATTGTTTCGCACAACCTGCGCATTCACACAGCCAACATGATCGGCATCTTCATGATGCTTGAGCTTGATGAACCCGAACTGTACGACACGCAGTACATTCAGATGCTGAAAGAGTCATCCGAGAACCTCGAAGAAACCATCATGCACCTGAATAAAGTGCTTGATTTCAAACTCAGCAGCGACCTTGTGTGGGAGGATATTGACCTGCATGAGGTTGTTCAGAAGATTTTGCAGGCTGTACATCAGCTTGCAGAAGGCACCGGGGTAAGTCTGATAAACGATGTAGCGCCCAAAACAATAATCCGCGGCGTTTATCCTTTCCTCAACGGAGTTATTCTGAACCTTGTGACCAACGGCATTAAGTTTAAATCAGAACAAAAAGCTTCTTACGTAAAAATAAGCTCAGATAGCGATACCGGCCATACGTTCATCTATTGCGAAGATAACGGCCTGGGAATTGACCTTGAACGCCACAGATCAAAGCTGTTTGGCATGTACAAAAAATTTCACAGCGATCGAGAGTCAAAGGGCCTCGGTTTATTTGTTGCCAAAAACCAGATCGAGGCTATGGGTGGTCAAATTGATGTACAAAGTGAAGTAAACAAAGGAACAACCTTTATTATCAGCATACCTCATGGAAAAAATTAGAGAAGTTTGTTTTATCGAAGACGAGAAAATTCAGCTTTTTTTGCTGAATAAATTCCTCGAGCGTTCAGCTCTTGCCGAAAGTGCCGTTGAGTTTGTGAACGGAAAGCTTGCGTATGATGCCTTTAAAGAGCGTTCTGAAAACGGAGAACCTTTTCCTGAACTGATTTTCCTTGATCTCAATATGCCGGTTTGGGACGGCTGGGAGTTTTATGAAGCGGCGAGCAAACTGCCCGGCTTCGATAAGGTAACAACCTACATTCTCACGAGTTCGCTGAGCACCGAAGATCAGCAAAAGGCAAAGGAGCTTGGGCTGAGCAGCCGATACCTCACCAAGCCCCTGAGTTTTGACAAACTGAAAGAAATTTTGAGCAGGCAGCTGAGCAGGTGAGCAGCTAAGCTCCCCCATCCCGAAGGGCTTTGCAGCCCTTTACTCACGATTTCAGGAACTGCTTAGCGCAATGTCCCTAAAAATGAAAAGGCAGCCCCCGCAATGCGGACGCTGCCTTTTTTATAATCGGATTTAACTCAGCTCAGGAAGAGACCTAAAAGTTAAGCGAGATTTTGGAATACACGTAACGGCCTTCGAATCCTGAAGGAGAAAAACCGGAGTACTGGAAAATCCCGAAATTGCTGTTGGCCTGGAAGGTCTTGTCGGGGTAAACATCAAAAATATTGTTACCGCCTACTGAGAATCTCAGGTTATTGCCGATCCGGTAGTTGAGCTCAAGATCTGTGAAAAATACGTTTCCGTAAACCTGGTCATCTGCTTCGGAGGCACGGATCACTTCTGTTTCACCATAGCGCACTACGCGCACCATAGCATCAAACGGACCTTTGCTGTAGTTTACGGTTGCGTTTATCGAGCTCTTGGGCTGCCCTACTTCAAAACGACCGATTTCAACACGGCCAAAAAGCGGGGTGTTGGTAAGGCCGATGAGTTCCGCCGGGGTCTCAATTTCATCTTTATTGGTGATTTCAGTTTCGTTGAAATTCATGCCGAGGGTAAAGCGCAGCTGCGAGTTATCGCGCAGGCTGAAGCCGTAGCGGGCTACGATGTCGATTCCGTTGGTTTCGGTATCAACTGCGTTGGTGAAGTAGCGGCCGCCGGTTGCGTTTATGCCGCGGCTCCGTAGGAAGGCCGCAAGATCGGCACCGGTAAAGTTCTCGGTAAACACGATGCGGTCATCAATGGTAATGCGGTAGGCATCAACCGTAAGGGCGAAGTTACCGCGCTCGTAGGTTGCACCGGCACTGAAATTGACCGAGGTTTCGGCTTTCAGCTTGCTGGCACCGAGTGCCTGAGCGGCCGGAGAGTTTACCGGGAAGGTTCCTACTTCAAACGGGTTGCCGTCGATAAACACCGTAGCAATAGAGGTGAAGTACGACTGTGCCAGCGAGGGCGCACGGAAGCCGGAGCTTGCGGCAGCACGAAGCGCGAAACCGTTAAATACTTCGAAGCGGGTTGACGCCTTACCGGTAATGGTGTTG
Source organism: Cyclonatronum sp. (assembly GCF_022565315.1). NCBI lineage: Bacteria > Pseudomonadati > Balneolota > Balneolia > Balneolales > Cyclonatronaceae > Cyclonatronum > Cyclonatronum sp. The sequence goes on from NZ_JAIUMX010000087.1 coordinate 12,706, forward strand.
CCGAAATCGCTGTAGGTTTCTACCCGGCCCGCAAGACCGAGGGTCCAGGGCTCAATGATGTCGGTTTCCATATCAATATAAGCCGCGGCGCTGTAACGGGCTTCGTTTTGCTCGTTTCTCGGAGAGTAGCCCGGAAACACCTGTGCACCCGGCGCTCCGCCGTTGCCGCCGTCGGCGTAGGAGGCCGCCTCACCACGGATGATGCGGTACAGCTCGTACCGGAATTCGGCACCAAGGGCAACGTTCAGCGGCTGTGCGGTTCCGATATCGAAGCCACGTACAAGGTCGGCGTTGGTTGTGGCCTGATCGAAAGCAAGCGTACCGGCATCAAAGGTTGTCGGGCTGCCAACACCAATCGAACGGTTCACGGAGTTGGTTACGCCGTAATTGATGGCACTGCGGCCGTACACCTGACTGATGTCGTAGTTCCAGTCGCCGTTGCTTCCTTTTATACCGGTGGCAAATGAACCGTCAAATACGTTGGTCGTAATCAGCGGGAGGAAGCCGTCGGGGTAGTAAGCAGGAACATTACGGGGATCAACCGCACGGCGGTAAAAGCCGCCTGTTTCACCCTGCCGCAGGCTGATGCCGCCAAAGGCATAAAGCTCATAATCTTCAAAGATCATCATATGACCGTTAAAGAAGGCGCTCACATCCTGAAGCTCGCCGCCGCCGTAGCGGTGATTGCTTCTGTTAAAGGTGAGCTCCCGCGGGTCAGGATCGCCGTTGGCAAGGGCCGGGTAGTTTGGCCGGGGGTCGAGACCCGAGCGGTTTGTTTTGCCGCGGTCGCGCAGCTGACCGGCAATGTACAGGCGGCCGTTGTTGGGCAGCTCCATGCCGTAGCCGACATGCAGATTCACCGTGTTGCCGTCGAGGCGCCACACGCGGTCAACGCCGTTGTAGTAGGGCAGCGACTGAAAGGCAGCTGTGGAAGAATTGTTACCCGTTGCCGGCAGCCACTCGTTCGGGCCGTAGCCGCGCTGCTCGTAGCTCAGGCTCTGCCCGTAGGAAAAGGAAGCATCAAATCCGGTGCTTTCTTTCAGCACGATATTGATAACACCCGCAATGGCATCTGAGCCGTACTGAGCCGAAGCACCGTCCCGCAGCACTTCAATCCGCTCAATCATGTTTGCCGGAATAGCGTTGAGGTCAACCCCGGTAGAACCGCGGCCTACAGAGCCGTTAACGTGCAGAATCGCGCTGTTGTGGCGGCGCTTGCCGTTGATCAGCACAAGAGTCTGATCCGGGCCCAGCCCCCGCAGCGTAGCCGGCCGCACATGATCGGTACCATCTGTTACCGACGACTCCGGGGAGTTGAAAGACGGAATAAGGGCTCGGATAATCTGCGTGGTTTGCGTGAAGCCGGTCGCCTGAATTTCCTGTGCCGAAATAACATCAACCGGCACGGTTGACTGCGTGATAGTACGGCCGTCGCCGCGGCGGGAGCCGATAACGACCACATCTTCAGCGCCAAAGATATCCGGCCGAAGCTGTGCGTTTAAAGTTACTGCGGCACCGGAGCCCAGGCTGATCTGCTGCCTGAAAGCCTGATAGCCTACAAAGCGGATCAGCACGGTGTACTCACCAGCCGGTACATTCAGCTGATATTCCCCGTTGGCATCGGTAGAGGTACCAAAACCCGTGCCGCTCAGCAAAACCGTTGCACCGGGCAGCGGTTCCCTGTTCTCATCGGTAACGGTTCCCTGTATAGTGCCCTGCTGCGCTGAGGCGCTGCTGAACACAAAAAGCAGGATGAGCAGAAGAAATCCGCCCGCGCGGAATCCCTGCCTGCATGGCTGTTGTAACAGATTTTTCATAGATGTTGTTTTTTTGTTGTGATGATGCCTGAGCCCTGAATCCCCTCATGGTTTTCACCGCTCAAACGGTTAGCTGACTTCTTACTTTAATAATAATCGTTACCAAACTAAGTGACGGGTTTAACCGACCTTGTATCTGCGTACCCTTCAAATACCCGTTTAATGTACCTGAAACCGTTTCCGAAAAGCATGTTCATTATTATTACAGGGCTTCAGGCTTTTGAAATATGTGACTTTAACCCTGTTACCAACCCATTCGTTTATATCACTTTTTTTTGTGTACCCCCGGGGTGACAAGCGGAGTTAATCATCAAATCTTTTATAAAAAGATATAAAAAGGCTTCATACGCTATAGCTGGAAAAATTTTTACAACTCCGCCCTGCCCTGCTTTCTCAGCTGAAGAAGTCCAATTAATCCCCAAACATTAAAAAAGGCAGCGCCCGCACTGCGGACGCTGCCTTTTCATTTTCCAATAAAACTCATCTGCAGCAGCGGTAAGCCTTCTGCCTTACATCGCAGTGTTTTTCGTTTACGGGTTCAGGTTTTCGATATTCG
>NZ_JAIUMX010000088.1:0-14925 GCF_022565315.1 Cyclonatronum sp.
CCAAAGCTTGGGAATGGGCAAACACGAGGAAAAGCTACTGGCACATTGCTAACAGCTTCATCCTCAGCACCACCATCACTACAGATAGACTTCGGCAGTCGGGTTACGTGTTTTTGTCAGATCATTATCAAAAAGTTCGAATCAAAACTTAAAGAACCGCCCTGTACCGAACGGTATGCAGGGTGGTGTGAGAGGACGGAAAGGGAATTAATCCCTTTCCTCCTACTCGATTATCGGGCAACTGGCAGTGCCGGAGTTGATTAAGCTGCATGAGGTACTGCCATAGCATAAATGCTTTATACGTTTTCCTTTTTTGAGATTAAATAAAGCTCTTCGCAAATTCGTGAGGGGATCCGGTTAACCTCCCCGCGTGGTTTACTGAATAGGATTGATAAGACTCCAAGCTGAGCCTGCTCACAAATCATCACAAACACTTTGGGGAAGTTCTATATCCTGCTCGAACAAGTCGCCATCTTTGTAATTGGTGAGATTTAGTTCGTATTCATACCACTCTCCTTCGTACCAGGCTCCAAAAATGTATATGCCGGGTGCCGGGAATGAGATGCTGATTTCCCCATCCACCAGATTGCCTGCCTGCAGCCAGGTTCCGCCTGAGGCCGGCCGGTACACCACCGGCAGGTTGGGTCGCACTTCGATGTCATCGTTATCGGTGCAAAGGCCCCGGCCTTTGAAGTTGATGGTGAGTTCTGTGGTGTTGTTCAGCGTTACATCTACCGGGCTTGAAGAGCAAAGATCAGGCAATTCGACTTCAGCCAGCATTTGATCAGCCATGTTGTACAGCTCCAGGCGCCCGGGAATACCGACCGGAGCGTAAAGGAATTGTATGTAGCTGGGTTGTCCCGGAAGGGTACGGCTCGGTGCCCAGCCGAGGAAGGCGTTAGGTGTAACGTCGGTACGGTACAGCTTGCCGCGCAGCTGCTGATTGGAGTTCAGCAGGTTAACCTGCGTTCCATACACACAGTTCGGACCGTACCAGTCGATGTTCCACCACGACAGGTGCTGAACCTGAAAGGTGAGTCTTAAGCCGCCGTTTTTGGCAGCATCAATCTGTACGTACGATTCAAAGGTCCATTTACCCGTATCGGTGTCGTAGCTCCAGATGGGTACTTCGCTGCCGGCTTCGACCGGGCTGCCAGACTCATTGAAAACGTTTTCATCAAGCTCCATGGAAATATCTACAGGCTGACTGAAAGCGCGTACAGGCACGCCGTCAGCGGTGATATCAAGGGAGAGGAACCCGCCTGTTGTAAAATACACGCTTTCATCCTGTGTGTTCAGAAGCGCTGCCGGCTGCCTTGATGCGGCGGCAAGGTCCCCGAAATTGGAGATACGCGCGGAAAAACCTCCCGGAAAACTCTGCAGCGACTGCTCATCCGTACTGTTAAAATGAAAGATATCGGATGCAAGCGTACCTCCCAGAGCTTCTCCGCCGGCACCAAACAGAAGGGTCCCTTCAGGAATGCGCACTGTTGCAGGAATGTCCCGCCCAAGCGTGCCGCTGTCTATCAGGATTTCTGTGGTCGTTCCGGTTGCCGGTATGGCGGTGCCAATGTTGGAAGCCGTGCCTCCGCTAACGCCCTGCGGCAGGTTTTCCCGCCTTACCATAATGATTTCGACGTTGTTTGAGCCACGCTGATTAATCAGCACCGGTTGGGTAGTGGTGATGTACCCTTCAGCGCGGGCAACGATCACAAACTGCACAGGGTTGCTTTGTGAGGGAATCACATCGTCGCGGATGGCGAAAGAAACAAAGCCCTGCTCAGGTTTTAGACCCGAAATATCACGGTTAAGCAGATCAATCAGCAGGTTCCGGTCGCGGCCGTCGAGCGTGATTTGAACCTGATTGACTTCGTTAAAGCCCACAGGTTCACGCGTTTGGGAATCGCGGAAGATGACCGAAACCGTTGTTGGCCGCTCTTTGGTGTTGAGAATTACCCGGATGTCGTCGAGCGGGTTCGTAATATCACAGCCCGAAAGGTATAGCAAGAATACCGCTATGCCCAGAATAAGGGCTGACTTTAAGGAAAGTAAAATGTTCGTTTTCATAATATCTCCAACTAAGAATAGTGGTTAAGCAGCCCGGGAATCCGGGATCGGTTTAGTTGATCCGGTAAGTGAAAGACAGCGTGAGCACGGGATAAAGGGTCGCCCAGCTTACGTTGTCTTCGAGGATGGGAGCCTGTGCGGCTGAGGGCGACAGCAGCCCCTCAGCTTCAAGTGAAACCTTCGGCGGACCCTGGAAAATGAGGCCCAAATCCATGTTCACCCCAAAGCGCGAGCCGGAAAAGGCATTTCCGAAACCCAGAGCGAGATAGGGCGCAATTGGGTTAAAGGTGAATTCTGAGGAAAGGCTTCCCAGATCTTCCGGCGTGTACACATCACCACCGATGGTGTAGCTTTTTTTGGGGAGCAGATCTCCGCTGATGGTGTTGCTGTTGTACACCAGGCCCGCCGTGAGCCGGAAGCTGTTCCGAAAGGGGTGCCAGTCGGCCAGGGCTGTAATAAGCCCGAGTTTCAGGGATGCATCGAGATCATATTCGTCGTCGGCATCGGTTTCGTACAGGTAAGACGCACTCAGGAAGTTCGCCCCAATGCGCAGGTTTACCGGTTCAGAAAGCCTGTAGGCGGCCTCCAGACCCAGACCGGTTGTGCCGGCATTTGCCTTTACGGCAAACGACTGCGCCTCAGCGGTGGCTGCGGTACATAAAAAAAGTACAGGCAGCATAAAAAAGAGCTTCAGCTTTTTCATTGAAGGATGGGTTTGGTGTTTCGGAATGGGGTTTCAGGGCCCGTTCCCGTTTTCCGCTGAAACCCGGAACGCTTTTGCTGTGCAGCTTTTGTGATGATGAGCACAGGCTGCATTTTCAGCCGCCCGAAGCGGCTATACATATTATTTTACCAACGTATTCTAATATGAATGTTAGCTAATAATTGCCGGAAATGCACGCTATTTCTCCAGAAAAGCGCTACCAAAAAGGACTGATACCGAATCAATAAGCTGACAGCTTCGTCACTTATACCCTTGCGCCGGTAAATCGCGGACAGCTTACCGGATAAACCACGGGGCAGTATCCGGCCCGGAAGCCCTTCCTCCGAGACCTTCACAAAAAAAGCCGTCTGCAATTGCGGACGGCTTCTTTTTAGAATTTAAGCAGGCGTTAAGGAGCCTCACTCTTTTTAAAAATCAATGATGATGCCGATGGTCGGCAGGATGGAGGAATCGCTGAGCTGATCTACCCGCTTGAGGAAGGGCTCGTCGTTTTCGAACTGCAGCAGGTAGCTGGGCTCGCTCGGGGTGTTTTGGGCAAAGAGATTCTGGATTTCAAGGAACACATCCATCGAAAAGGTACTGAAGTTCCACTTGCGGTCGATCCGGATGTCGGTTACGCTGAAGGGGCTCAGGCGCTCGTCGCCGAGGCGGTCGAAGTCGAAGGCAAAGGCCGGGTAGCGGGCAATGGAGCGGGCTTCATCAATCGGGGCGAAGGGCGTGCGGCCGATGATGCGGCTGCGCAGGCTGAACTCCCAGTTGCTGCCCAGCCGGTAGCCGCCGGTGAAGCTGAGCAGGTGCCGGCTGTCCCAGCTTGAGGGCCGGTAAACCTCCCGTTCGATGCCCGTGAACTCGCTCCAAAACAGGGTGTAGGCCAGAATGGCGTAGTAATTGGTCTCGAATTTCTGCTGATACACGAATTCCACCCCGTAGGTGCGCCCCTTGCCAACGGAGGCAATTGCTTCGTTGCCGAGCACCTCAAAGCCACCGCCCAGATTGGCCAGACTCACGCCCTCAGCCACCGACACGGGGTAATCATCATATAGTTTCAAAAATCCTTCTATGCCAAAACGCGTGCTGCTTCGGGGGAAGAACTCAAAGCCGTAGGTGAGGTGATCGCTGCGGATGTAGCGGGCCGAGCGGTTCACGAAGTCGCCGCCTTCGCGGAAGCCGAGCAGGTTCATAGGCGGCTTTTTGAAGTAGCGCCCCGCCGAGGCCGTCATGCGCCACTGCCCGTTTTCGTCGAGGCGAAGGCTTGCCGCAGCGCGCGGCGAGAAGGTGCGGTAGATCTCGTTGCCGGTATCGGTGAAGGTGTTGCCGTCGAAGCGGAAGCCCGCCGTGAGGTCGAGCCTGCCGTCGAGCACGGGGCGCGACCACTGGAAGAAGCCGCCGTAGCTCACGAAGTCGATGCCGTCGTTGAACGAAATACCGGTGTTGTCATCAAAGAAGTCGTTCTGAAACTGATTCACCCGAAAGTTGAGGCCGGTGTTCCAGGTGCTTTTTTCGGTGAAATAGCGCAGCTCGGTGCGCGCCGTATGCCGCCATTCCGTTGCCGTGTTTTGCGCAAAAAGGCCTTCCTGATTCTCATTGTCGCGGAAACGGCGGAAGTCGTTGTAGAACCAGCTGCTGCTCAGACTGCTCAGCCAGAATCCGTTGCCGCTTTGCAGCCGGCTGCGCCACGCTATGCCGGTGGTGTTCGTACGCTGACGAATAACCGGTACTTGCTCCAGAATCGCCTGTCGGTCTGGAGTGAGGTCGCCGGGTACGTTGATGCGGAAATCGTTTATGGAGCCCACGCCCGTGAGGTACACATCGTTGAAGGCATCGATGCGGTGGTTCACCTTGTACTGATAGTCCCAGTAGTCGGGCAGGAAGGGCAGGTCGATGAGCTGAAACAGCAGCTGCAGGTACGACCGCCGGGCCGACACGATAAAGGTGGTGTTCGAGGTCGGCTCGCCGCCCCGGAACAGCGGCCCCTCAGCGGTTATGCCGGCTTCGCTTGCCCCAACCCTGAAGTTGGTACGGAATTCCCGGTCGTTGCCGGTGCGCTGATTGAATTGCAGCACGCCCGAGAGGGCATTGCTGTAGCGGGCGCCGAAAGCACTCGTGCTCAGCTCAACGCCCTCAAAAAAGGCCACATTCAGCAGCCCGACCGGTCCGCCGGCGCTGCCCTGTGTGGAAAAATGGTTGATGGTCGGGATTTCGATGCCGTCAATAAAATAGACGTTTTCGTTGGGCGCCCCGCCGCGGATGATCACATCATTCCGGAAACCGGTAACAGAGCCGGAAACGCCAGGCAGCGACTGCACAACCTTGGCAATATCGCTGTTGCCCGCCGGATAGGTCGCGATTTCCTCCGGGGAGAGGCGGTTGAAGGAAGCCGGATTTTCGACCGGTGCCCGGAAGGGTTCCGAAACGGTGAAGACCAGCTCATCCAGCGCATCGGCGGAGGGCTGCAGCTCGAAGTTGATGTCGCGGTTGCCGGTTGAGCGCACCGGGATGTTGATGCGCCGCTCCCGCTCATAGCCCACAAAAGTGGCGATAATATTGTAGTTCCCAACCGGAATGTTCCGGATTTCGAAAAAGCCCTCGAGGTTGGTGCTTGCGCCCATGCTCGTTCCTTCGATGCCCACATTTGCCCCGATAAGCGCCTCGCCGGTGCGGGCATCGGTCACACGGCCGTTCAGCGTGCCGGTTGCCTGCGCAGAAAGCTGCTCCGGAAGAAACGCGAACAGCAGCAGCGCTGAAAAAAGAAAAATACAGGAGGATGCGCAGTGCCGGAGGGTGAAGGTCTGAAAATGCATGATAAATAAGGAAAAGATGATAGCTTTTGGCAAAGTGCTGTCTTTGCAGCAGTACAATAGGACCAATTGACGGATGAAGCAGCCACCCAAAACCACCTGCGGAAAATAAATCGTTCGGCTGCATAGGTTAAACCCCCATCGCAGGCATGTAATGAAAGTTACTGAAAGATTGAGGCTGATTCCTTAAGTTAGGCCTCATCCAGATTCCTGAGCCTTAAATTAGTATTTACCCGACCGAGGATTACCCATCATGAGATTTCTGCTACAGATTGGTTTTGTTTTCTTTTTTTTACTGATGCTTCCTTTCCAGGCCTATTCCCAAAATGAGCCCCGCTATGAAGAGATGCAGCAGCTGCTCAAGCGCGGCTACATCAACGTTGGCTTTCTGGTGCAAAGCGAGCTGAATTTTTCTTTTCAGGATGATGACTACAACGGCGGCCGCGGCTTTGACCTCGGGGCTCAGCGGCTTGATGTGCGCGGACAGCTCGACGAGCAGTTCCTGTACCGCTTTCAGCTCGAGTTCCGCAACTCCCCGACCATACTCGATGCGCAGGTTGGCTACCGCTTCAGCCCGGATTTTCATGTGATGGTGGGCGCGTTCAAGCCGTTTGTGAGTATCGACCTCGACCCGAGCCCGGGCGCAACCGATTTCATCAACCGGGCCCGGCTTGTGGGCACCATGATGAACTCCCGCGAAATCGGGATCACGGCCCTCGGCAGCCCCGGCAACTGGAACTACCGCTTCGGTATTTACAACGGCACGGGCCTCAGCCGGCAAAACGACAACCGCTTCATGTACACCGGCCGCCTTGCGTATCACTTCCCGATTGAAGATGGCCGCCTGAACGTGGGCGTGAGCGGCTTCATCAATCAGACCGAAAACGCACGCGTGGGCCGCAGCGGACTCACCTCCGAAGGCGACCGCTACCTCTACGGCGGTTTCGTGCAGTACGACCGCGGTATGTTCTTCAGCTCCTTTGAAGTACTCCAAACCCGCTTTGATGCCGCTGAATTTAACGGGGCTGAAGAAACCATAAGCAGCTTTTTCATTACGGCAGGGGTGCAGCTAACAGAAAAAACGCAGCTGCTCGCCCGCTGGGATCACCTCGAATACGACCTGCGCAATCGCAGCTCCGAGCTGCTCATTCTGGGATGGAATTATCAGGCGACACGCGCCTTCAGCTTTCAGATCAACGCCTCAGCTGAGATAAACGACTTCGGCAGTAATTTCTCAGGCATGTCCGGCCTGATGCAGTTTCAGTTTTAGGCCGATTGGGTAATGGCACGCGGATTGGGCTGACCGGGCCGGATTTTCGCGGATTCAGTTTCGCATAAAGAAGCAGAGGAGCAAAGGCTTAGTTCATGTAATAAAGGCTTTCCCCAACCTTCGTGCCCTTCGTGATATCCTTCGCGAGCTTCGTGGTATAAATCCGGAACCGGGGTTTAAACACGAAGCTCACGAAGGGGCTGAAGCCTTTCCGGAATCACGATGCTTTTAAATCGAATATTATTGTCGTATTTTAAATCAAAATTATTTGTTTAAACAAAAGACCGCCCCGCACAGCCTGCCTGAGCCGCTCATCAGGGAAAGTTCAATCAGCCAATCCAATCCAGTTCAATCCAATCTGATTCAGTCAGTCCCTGTCCCTTCAGAAAATACTGAAGCGGACCCTTTGGCCGTGCAGCCTGCCGGGCGTCTTTTTTGTTACTTTCATCATCCTTTTCTGAATATTCGACTTTTAGCATGAACCCAACTTCATTCAATACCACAGATGCCGGACCGGCCTCTGAGCACATCACCCATGACCTCCTCTGCGAACCCGGCGACATTGCTCTGAAAAGCTTCTTTTTAGGCCCTCAGGCCGAAAACAGTACCTGGGTGCGGGAAATTCTCGACGAGCTTTTCGACGCCTGGTTCGACTGGCGCAAGGCGCTGTACAGCAGCGACGGCCCCGCGATTTCCGAAAGCGACATGGCGACCCCCGAATTTCTGGAGCGCCGCGAAACCATCCGCAAGCAGGTCGGCATTTTGATGCGGCGCCTGCAAAACGAGGTGCCGAGCTTCTCGCCCCGCTACATCGGGCACATGATCACGGAAGTCTCCATGCCGGCCCTGATCGGGCATATCGTAACCCTGTTGTACAACCCTAACAACATTTCCGGTGAGTCGTCGCGGGTGGGGATTCTGATTGAAGACGAAGCTGTGCGCGAGCTGCTCGCTATGGTGGGCTACAGCACCGAAGCCGGAACCGGACATTTCACCTCAGGCGGCACGGTTGCGAATCTCGAGGGAGCGCTTCGTGCCCGCGACCGCTTTGCCAAGTGGCTGGCAGCCGGTGCCATCAGCCGGAAATACGGCGATAAAACCTTCAATATGTTCGATTCATGCCTGATGGGCTGGAACAACTACGACCGCATCCGCTTCGAATATGAGCTGAATGACGATGACCTGCGCCCCTACCACATCCTGAAAGGGAACCCGGTGCACGTAATCCGCAACCTCGATCAGGTTTATGATATGGACTACGCCGGGCCCGTTGTGCTCGTGCCCGAGAACAAGCACTACTCCTGGAACAAGGCCGTAGATATTATGGGCCTGGGTGAAGAAGCCTTCGTGGGCGTTGAAACCGACGAACACGGCCGCATGTGCGTTGCCGCTCTGCGCAAAACCCTGGAAAACTGCCGTCAGCGGCAGCGTCCGCCCCTCATGGTTGTTTCCGTAGCCGGTACTACCGAGCTTGGCGAGATGGACCCCATACACGAGGTGCAGGCCGTGCTCGACGAATACCGCGAGCTGCGCGGCTGGCATATCTGGCACCATGTGGATGCAGCCTACGGCGGTTTCCTGTGCTCGCTCGATATGAGCGCCGAAGTTGTTTCCGAAAACATGCGCCGTGCGCTGGGCGCCATCCGCGAGGCCAACTCCGTTACCATCGATCCGCACAAACTCGGCTACGTACCTTATGCCTCCGGCGCCTTCCTGTGTCAGACCCGCCGGGAGTACTTCTACCGAAAATCCATTGCGCCCTATATCAATTTTGTGGGTACAGCAGAGCGGGGTCCGCAAACCATCGAAGGATCGCGTTCGGCTGCCGGTGCCGTTTCCACCTGGCTCACAGCGCGTACCATCGGCCTTAATGCCGGAGGCTATGGCCGCATTCTGGAGCGCACCATACAGTCGCGCATCCGTCTCGAAGCCATGCTGGGTGAGGCGCACCCGCTCATCCGGATTTTCCCGCATGCCGAAACCAACATCATCACCTTCTGCATTGCCCGCGAAAGCGAGGCCCTCGGCGTAAGCAACGCCCGCACCCTGGCGGTGTACAAGGCCTTCAGCCCGGAGGAAAACCATGAGTTCTACGTCTCCAAAACCACGCTCAAGCGCCCGGCCTACGACCGCCTGATCGACGAATTTACCGGCAGCTGGCAGGCCGTGCACGACACCCCCGAGCTTGTGCTCATCCGCCTCACCGTAATGAACCCCTTCTTCGATACCAAAGACAACCTCGACTACCCAACTGCTTTCACAGCGAAGCTGAAAACGGTGATAGATTAGGTTTTTTTCAGTATGTCAGTATTTCAGTATTTCAGTGTGTCGCTTGCTAATTCGCGGTGAATCTTCCGGTACCCGTGCATAGCCTTGGGTTTCAACGCGGGGCATGGTTGTTTCATTTTGCGTGAACAGGCCCGTACCCCCACAAATGCCCCGTTTTTGCACGGGCAAGGTTTAATTTCGGGGGGATGGGGTACCGAAGCTGATCTGATCTGATCAGATCAGATCAGAAGTTTACAGTTATAATCCGAAAAGAGCTGACGGGATTTCGATGACCGGCAGCTCTTGCTGTTTAAAGAGGGTCCCGCGCGGTCTTTGCGCAGATACCTGCTATTTTAAGATGTAGCGTACCGGAACTCCTTACATGACGCAAAACCTGTCTCACGCATCAGCCGGCCCTCTTATGCTCAGCTTGTGTACCTGCGCTGCGCTTACGGCCTGATGCGTACTTTTCTGCCCCATATGCAAGCCCTTACATAGGCAGGAAATCACGAGACGGCATCTTTTACATAACAGCAGGCCTCATTCATCGAAAAGGGCTTTTATATTTGAATCACAAGTAGTATAATTACGCACTAAACAAGATTGTAAGCGCTTACGAAAAGCAACACAAATAATTTTTGAAAATTATCGGAAATGAGGACTGTCAGAGAAAAAAGGCTGAATACCCCATTTTGCGGAAAGCCCCGGGAAACCGGAAGCTGTTTCGCGGCGGAAGCTGTTTCTCTGACTTACAACCCCGGTAACAGACCTGGAACGCCCTGCTCCCCTTTTGCAGGCGCGTGCGGCTAAATTTATGTTTTTCAATTAAATCAGAAACTGAATCTCAGAAACCCGAAAAGTAAATAAACCAAAACCGAACCCCGCTGCAACAGCGGAAAAGCGGAGCTCACTTATGAAACAAAATCTACGACAGCAAACGAAACAGCCCCTGCACCCGCAGGCCGAACCCGCCGGGCAAACAAGCCCGCAACCCAAACCCCGCCTCTTCGGGAAAATCCTGACCCTCGTGCTTGCCTTTGTGTTTGTAGCGGGCTGGGGGGAGGTTATGGGGCAGGTTACAGTTGCCGAAGATAATGCAGGTAATTATACTGCCGGATCAGATCTGCCAGCAGAGGGTTCAAATGAAGGTTTTGGTTTTGAAGGCTGGAATTTTAATATAAATCCATCCGGCGGTTTCGCAGGGCGTTACATCGGTGGTACCGCAATAGGAGACCCTGCTTTTGGCCTTTTTAGTGGAAATAATGTAAATGCAGAAGTAACTGCCACACGAAGTTTCGCTGAGACATTGCGCCCGGGTGATACGTTCAGTGTGGTCATAGGTCATACCCCGACAATTAATGGCGAGGTTGGGCTTTCTTTGTTAAATGGCACGACTGCTGTCTGGACATTGAAATTTGTCGGTGGTGATAGTAGATGGACTTTAAATGACGGTGGTAGCGACTTCACACCTTCTGAGAGCCAAGGATATGAAGCCAACACCTCACTAACCTTAGAATTCACTTTCGAAGGGAACAATCAATATTCTTACTCCTTTGGTTCAGATAATGGTTTTACAGGAACATTTAGTAATCAAACTGTGACCAACATCGACGGAGTTCGTTTTTTTAGTAAGAATCAAGGCTCAGATCAAAATTTTGGAATCAACAATCTCCAGATTGAATCCGCATTTCAACCCACACCAACCACCAACGCTTCTAATCTCACATTTTCCAATATCCAGAGCATGCAAATGGATTTAAGCTGGACAAGCGGAAATGGAAGTAATCGAATCGTAGTCGCACGTGAAGGAGCTCCTGTTAGTTTTACCCCCGAAAACGGTACAGACTACACCGCAAACAACAACTTTAGCTTAGGTTCAGAAGTTGGTCCGGTTGGTGAAGGCAATAAAGTGGTCTACAAGGGTAATGGCGATACATTTACGTTAACTGGTCTTGATCAGATTACGACTTATCACTTCGCGATTTTTGAGTATAATGGAAGCGGAACAGAAACAGCCTACCTCACAACTGCTGCTCTAACCGGCAGTCAAATTACAGCCAATCCTTCTATTGTATCAGCAACAAGTGGCGATTGGAATACAGGAGCAACATGGGTTGGAGGCGTTGTACCTGATGATGTATTGGTAGATGTAACCATCGCCAACGGACACACTGTTACCGTTGATGTTGATGCCAGCATCAATTCGATTACAATCGAATCTGGAGCTACCCTTCAGTTCACAACAGGCGAGCGAACGCTTACGATTTCTGATGGTGGCTTTCTCAGTAACTCCGGAACATTCATCCCCGGTGACGGGAGTATAGCCTTTGCAGGCGCAGGAAGCGTCACCGGCACATTGGCCTTCAACAACCTGAATATTTCCGGCGCGGTTAATCCGGGAACGGGTTCTACCGTAAACGGCACACTTTCGGTGCTCAGCGGCGGCTCTATGATCACGAATACGCCGGCTTATGGTAGCAGCTCCACCCTGCGCTATAATACCGGAGCTACCGTAAATCCTGGTACTGAGTGGCCTACCGGAAATACGGCAAACCCAATTAACGTTACCCTTCAGGATAATGATACTGTTGTTTCTTTTGGTTCTGATACAGCTATTCGCACGATTGGTGGCAATCTGCTGATAGGTGCTGGAAGTACGCTTCGGCTATCTACTCAAATAGGTGGTGATTTGCGCATACTCGGAAACTGGACCAATGAAGGAAGTTTTGATGCAAACGGCAGGACAGTTATTTTTGCCGGGAGTGATGATCAAATTGTAACAAATGAACAAGAAGGCGGTATTCAGATTGATTTTCTCATTAACAACAGCTTGGGCGAGGAGGGCGGTCTGAGGATAAACAGTGACCTCACGGTTCAGGTTTTGACCAATAACACCCTAATGACGCTGGACTCAATTAAGCTTACTGTAAAGAATGGTGGCCAAATTAACAATGCATTTACGGCTTTCTTTGTTAACGGCGAAACTGTAATTACTTTTGAAGGTGACGGGACATACAATGACCAGAATTCTTCTGAGTTCAATATACCCAACCTCGAGATTGGCGGTGGAGTAGCTATAGTAGCCCCTAACATTAGCCCGACTATTACCGGTCGTTTTGTCATTAACCAAGGCGGCTACCTTGCGCAAACTGCAGGTGGCGGGGGAATTGAAAGCGAAGATGATATTCCGGATTTTGCCGAGGGTGCGACACTGGTCTATACAGGTCTTTTTGAGGTTAACAGTCTCGCTTCCGGCTGGGGCACAAGCGGTGCTAAAGTACCGGATAACGTGGCCGTAGAGGGCAGCGGGAGTTTGACCATAAGTGTTCCCCGAAGTGTTTCAGGGCTGGTGAGTGTTGCCTCCGGAGCAACATTGAATGCCAACGGTAACCTGACTTTGGAATCAGGTGGATTTCTGCTCAACGAAGGTACCGTTAATGGTGCCATCGACTTCCAAAGAATTATTTCTGAGCCAACAGATTTCGATAATGCCTGGGTTTCCTTATCCGCACCTGCTTCAAATGCGCTCTTTTCCGAGGGTGATGTTTCAAACCCAACCAATGCTGAAAGGGCACTGCTCAGAAAAGTATGGACGCAAGGCTTCCCCGGTGCCAATGATACGAATGGCGCCCCAAGCGTGATTCTGTACGATGAAACAACCGGCGCGTATGCGGCCCCGGCAAGCAATGCTATCGAAGCGGGCCGTGGCTTCTTTGCATTCTTGTTTCAAAACAAAGACCGTGATGATTCAGAATCTGCTGTTGTATGGTCAACACCCTTTAGCACGCAGGGGAACATAAACAATACCTTTCCTTTCGACTTTCCTGTTTCCTACACAACCGGGACAGCCGAAGACTTCAGAGGCTGGAACCTGCTTGGTAACCCTTTCCCGGCTGCACTGCGCTGGAATACGAGTGACTGGAATCTGACAGGTGATATGAACAACTTTGCCTATTTATACGACCCGGAAAATGCAGCATATGTTGAATTTGACAGAACTGCCGGAACACCATCATCGATTTCACCTTTCCAGGCATTTTGGGTGAGGGGGACGAGCAGCAATTTTGAACTTAGCGCGGAAGCAAGTGCACGTACTGCTTCCGGCTCCATATCAGATCTTTTCAGAGGGACTCCTGAAATGATGCCGGAGCTCAGCCTTGAACTCAATGCTGCGGGCCGCAGCTCATCAACTCGGTTCAGGTTTGCTGAAAATTACGTTTCTGAATTCAGCAATAGCGATGCCTACTTCCTGTCACCGCTCTCTACTACTTTTGCATTCACCTATTCGCTGAAATCCGAGACGCCGACAGCAGTCAACTCCCTCCCCCTCGATCTCACAGAGGCCATCACCTTCCCGATAGCGGCAGGCGCGTATGTGCAGGGCAATGCCTTCACCGGGGAGGCTACCTTCACATGGCCGGCTTTCGAGAACATTCCGGCTGACTGGACCATCACCCTTACCGATACCCACACCGGCACGGTCGTTGACCTGCGTGATGCGGTATCCTACAGCTTCATCATGGAAGCACCTGCGGGGCTGATGTCGAAGGTCGAGACCTTCCGCGACTTCCAGCATGAGGGTACCCCGGTCATGCACCCGATGTTCACCGGCGAGCGCTTCATCCTCACCATCGATCCCGAAATGCCGACCTCGGCGCCGATCGGCAGCGAGCTGCCGCGCGTGGTATCCCTCAGCCAGAACTACCCCAACCCGTTCAACCCCACCACCCTGATCCGCTTTGAGCTGCCTGCTTCAGAAGAAGTGCGCCTCGAAGTGTACAACGTACAGGGTCAGCGGGTAGCGGTGCTCGTAAACGGCACTGTTCAGGCGGGCGTACATAACGTGAGCTTCGATGCGTCAACGCTTTCCAGCGGCGTGTACCTGTACCGCCTGCAAGCCGGCAATCAGGTGCTCACGCGCAAGATGACGCTAATCAAGTAGTGTGATTGATGGCGGACCGCAGACCGCGGCCGGCCGGGGAAGGGACGGGCGATACAGCCTAAACTTTCATCCCGGGCCAGCGGCGGTCAGCGATTGCCCGGACAAGCCAATACCTTTATACCCGATTTTTTATCACAGCTATACGCTTTAAACTACCCTACCTATGAACCGATTATTTTCTTCTTTCGCCGGCCTTATTGTACTCGCTCTGCTGTTCGTCCTCCCCCTTGAAACACAGGCACAGGACCGTGATCAGCAGGTATGGCGGGACAACCCGCCCGCACAGCCGCTGAACAACCCGGGTCCGCCACAGCTGCCCGGTGCGCCGACCCAAACCCCGATCGGCAGCGGACTCGGCATCCTGCTTGCAGCCGGCGGCGCATACGCACTGCGCAAGCTGAAGCAGCAGAAAAATGACGGCCCGGCTGCAGATCAGCAGCTCTAAGCAGCAGCACAATTCTGAAACAGCCCCCGGAGCTTCGGCACCGGGGGCTTTCTGCGTTTACGGGCCGCGATGATGGGCCGCGGATTTTGCGGATCGGGCCGGATTTGCGCGGATGTTTGGAGTTGACCGGGAGACGGCGGACCGCAAACGGCAGATTTAAGCCAAAAGCTAAAAGCCAAAAGCTAAAAGCTAAAAGCCAACCTTGTAATCCCGAACATTTCAAAATAAATGCACCAACCAGCACCCGACCCTGCGCCTGTGAGCACAGAATTGCCCAGAAACCGGCAAACACACCAACCAGCACAATCCTGTGCATGTGAGTACTGAATTGCCCAAAATGCGGCAAAATCACCAACACGAAGCCACAACCGCGCTAATGATCACAAAAATCCACAAAATGAGACAAAGCAA